>JALUTJ010000165.1 GCA_027057985.1 Chromatiales bacterium | reverse complement strand
ACCCATGGGGGGTAGTTAATTATCTTGGTAATGCACGCGAATGGGTTTATGACAGTGGGCGTAAACTCATAGCCATTGGTGGTTCTTATACTGATGCAATGGATAAATGTGATATCAACCTGTCGGTTGCGCATAATGGTTCTGCTGATGCATTAAGCGGGTTCCGTGTTGTACGAGAAGTGAAAAGCAGAAATTAGTATGGATTTTAAAAACAATATGGCCTTACTGGAAACGCTTGTCGACGATTATTATCGTAATCAGATCGGTTTTGACGAGTATCGTCAACAGCGCGACCAGATTTTACAGGCTCTGGATCAGGAATTGAATGGTGTAACAGCCATAAATGAAACTAAAGATTTACAGAGTGAATCTTTACTGGATAAGGCATTGTCTTTTCTAAAAATCGACAGTGCACATAAAATTAACTAGATAGAGTAATAACAGGAAAAGAGGTAATTATGGATTTTGTTAAATTTTTTCAGACAGGTGGGCCTTTTATGTACCCCATTCTTATTGTCTTTGGCTTCGGTATGGCGATAGCGATTGAACGTTATCTGTATCTGGCGAGAACATCTTCACGAACCAACAAGATATGGAGCCAACTGGTTCCCATGCTCAAAGCCAATGATTTTCAACGTGCAGTAAACCTGACAGAATCAATTAAAACTCCGCTGGCCCGGTTGTTAAATTATGGCTTTGCTCGTCATAGTGCCAATAAAAAGCGTGAACTGATTGAGTCAGCAATGGAAGAGGGTATGATGGAGGCACTACCAGACCTTGAGCAGAGAACACACTACCTGGCTACCTTTGCAAATATTGCTACCCTGTTGGGTCTGCTGGGAACGATAGTTGGTCTAATCCAGGCCTTTACTGCTGTGGCCGAGGCTGATCCGGCGGAAAAAGCCAATATGCTTTCAGCCAGTATTTCGGTTGCTATGAATACCACGGCGTTCGGCCTCCTGGCAGCCATCCCTTTATTACTGTTCCATTCATACCTGGTAACTAAAACTGCACGCCTGGTGGATACACTGGAAATGGCAGCAGTCAAATGTCTGAACCTGATGGATAGAGACTAAGTTATCGCTATGAAACGAATCGGTAAAAAGAAGGTCGACGCGGCGGTTGAGCTCAATATCACCGCCTTTATGAACCTGATGGTAATACTTGTGCCTTTTCTGCTGATTACGGCAGTATTTTCCCGTATCACCGTGCTGGAACTTAACCTGCCAGCGCAAAATGCAAAACAGGAAAAGCAGCAGAAAATCAAGCTTAATCTTGAGCTGGTTGTTCGTGACAGCAGCTTTGATATCCAGGATGCAAACCTTGGTTTGATTAAGCGCTTTGAACGTGAGGCAGGTAATACCGACTGGAAAAGATTTACAGATGTATTGGTAGAAATTAAATCTCGCTTTCCTGAGGAGAAAAATATCACCCTGTTACTAGAGCCCGGTATTAATTATCGCACCCTGGTTGCGGTTATGGATCATGTGCGAAGTGCAGAGGTAGTACAGTTTACCTCGCTGGAAACGGTTGAGCTGTTCCCAAATATTTCTATTGGAGATGCCCCCGGTTTTGAAAATGTATTTTCAGAG
>JALUTJ010000164.1 GCA_027057985.1 Chromatiales bacterium | reverse complement strand
CTTATGGCCGTGAAATATGAAAACGTGCGAGCTGGATGAAGCGATCGATACACGACGGGAAGAAGATGTTTGTGAAGCCCCGAATTCGCTACTCAAAACCTTGCGGCAATTGGGGCCTGGGCTGATTATTGCTGGTAGTATTGTCGGTTCCGGTGAGTTGATTGCGACAACCAAAACGGGTGCCCAGGCGGGAATATCGCTGCTATGGATCATTCTTCTGGGGTGTGTGATCAAGGTGTTCGTGCAAATCGAACTTGGGCGACACACCGTGACTCACGGTCAGACTGCCTTGCAGGCACTCAATCAGATTCCCGGTCGTTTTCTGAGACTGAATTGGATTCTCTGGTTCTGGCTGTTGATGATGCTTTTCAGTATCGCCCAACTGGGGGGAATTGTGGGCGGTGTCGGACAGGCTGCAGCCATCGCGATGCCTTTGACGGGCGACTACCGCAACGCCATTCAAATACCTTCGCATAAAGAGATCAAATGGTTGCTGGAATGGGAAGCGGAGCGGGAAAAGCAGACCGAAAAATTCACGAATCTCCCCGAAGATGAAAAAAAGCGGATTATTCAGGGGGGGAAACTGTTACGCGAAAGATTGGCTCGACTCGAAAAGCGGGGTGAGCAGGCAGTACACGCTGTCAGGAACGGCCAGAAGTTGGTCGACCCCTACACGTACGACGACAAATACTGGGCGTTTGCTGCGACAGTGATCACGATTTGTCTGCTGGTGAATGGACGGTATTCCATTCTGCAGAATTTTACCACCGTGCTCGTGGTACTTTTCACTTTCATCACCATCGGCAATTTCATTTCCTTGCAGATGACACAGGAATGGCACATCAGTTTTGATGAAATCCTGCAAGGTCTTTCTTTCGGAATTCCCTCGGCTCGAAATGGAATCCAACCGCTGGCTACCGCGCTGGCAACTTTTGGTATTATTGGCGTCGGGGCCTCCGAATTGATCGCCTATCCTTACTGGTGTCTGGAAAAGGGGTACGCTGTCCATACCGGGCCGCATCGAAATACCGAAGACTGGTTGCGTCGCGCTAAAGGGTGGCTGCGCGTGATGCACTACGATGTTTTCCTTTCGATGATCGTTTACACGATCGCAACGGTCGCTTTCTATCTGGTGGGTGTTTCCGTTTTGCACCGCTACGGACGCGATCCGGAAGGGATGCGAATGACAAGCACACTCGCCGAGGCATACGTGCCCGTTTTTGGGGTTTACGCCCGTTGGCTGTTTTTAATCGGTGCGATCGCGGTGCTTTATTCCACTTTTCTGGTTGCCAATGCCGGGCACACGCGGGTTTATACCGACCTGTTCAAAATTCTGGGCTGGATAAAAAGGGACGATCAAAAAGCACACAATCGATCCATTTCCATTCTTGGTATTGTATTGCCCTCAATCTGCCTGTTTCTGTTTTGCACGAATATGAAACCCGATGTCGCCGTTCTCTGGGCCGGGATCATGCAGGGAGTGTTGCTCCCGATGCTCGGAATCGGCGCGCTCTTTTTCAGGTTCTGCCAAACCGATGAGCGACTCAAACCTTCGATCCTCTTCGACATCTTCCTGATCCTGTCCTGCATCGGTTTCTTC
>JALUTJ010000163.1 GCA_027057985.1 Chromatiales bacterium | reverse complement strand
AAGTAACTTATTGTTTTTAAATGGATTTTTAGAGCAGCCGAAATGGAATTCGATCACAGTCCCCGCTATATACGCTTCCTTTTTTCCCTGATTGTCTGCCTGGCTTTGTTGCCAACCAGCTTTAATGCTATCGCGCTTGAAAATAACGACATTAAACAGCTCGACCGCCAGTTTCAGTCCTTCAGTAACCAGTTTTATCAATATATGGCACGTAATTTCAGTCAGTGTGGCCACCGTGCCCACTCACTGAAAACACTTAACCAGCAGATCGGGAAACTGGCGAAGAACAATAAAACAGCAGTTGCTATGTGTCTGATCCATTTCAACCATAAGCTGATCAGCAATAATATCGACAGTGATCAAATCTTTGGCATTTTCTCCTTCTTGCTGGAAAACAATAACCTTGCCCTGGCTAACCGTTTCTACTCGGTTGCCCTTGATGAAGGGGATAAATCTCTGCTTTCCAATATTGCCTATATCTATGCCCGCTATTATCTGCAACACAAGGACTGGAAAAACCTGCTTCGCGTCAGCCAGGGCATCTATGCAGATCTGCCGTTTGAGCAGGCAAATCAGGCCAGGCTCTACACCGGTATCGCACTACAGAAACTGAAAAAACACCGCAAGGCAGTGAAGGTTTATCAGCAGATTCCGCCACGCTCTCATTACTATGCCGAAGCGATGCTGAATATTGCCACTGCATATATTCGCCAGGACTGGTGGACAGATGCGCATATCATGATCCAGAAAGTGCTAGATAATAAAAATTACAGAATAGATAAAAAAATGAGAAACCGGCTTTACCTGGTAATGGCCTACTCTTTTCTGCATCAGGAATACTACAGAAACTCACGTCAAGTATTCCACAATATTGAACTTGATAGCCAGTTTGCCAACCGGGCACTACTCGGTGTAGCCCTGACGGCAATGAACCAGAAGGATTTTATCGGTGCGTTGAACGCAATCAATATTCTAAAAGCAAAGAAAAATATCGACCTTTCCGTGGACGAGTCACGACTATTACTGCCTTATATCTATGAAAAGCTTGGACAGATGCATACTGCCTCTGCCAGTTATGCCGATGCACAGAAATACTATGAACAACGTATCGCTGAGCTGGAAGCAATGAAAATAGCCAGAAAAATATCGCCCGTAACTATTTTAAACAACCCGGAAGTGATTCAGCTGGACAACAACCTGCTGGATGATTCCATGGTCAACGAAGGCTTTATTAAAAATATTATTCAACTACAGTATATCAAACCTTATATCGAACAGATTGAAAACCGAAAATTAAAAAATAACTACCAGCAAGTTATGAAAGCGCATCAAAATTACTTTACAAAAGTAAATAATACTATTTTTAATAATCGCATTCATCAGCTCAACAGTTATATGAACCAGGCACGTTATGGTATTGCACGCCTGTTCGACAATAGTAGTGCTAGCAGATGAAAATAAAGAAACATATAATCACATTCATTATTATGTCGCTATTTTTTTCTGCCTGCAGTAGTCAGGGTCCAGAAAAGAATACCATTGGCAGCATCGATATTATTAACAAGCGTGTAGATACTAAAAAGGTTTTTATCAAACCACGA
>JALUTJ010000162.1 GCA_027057985.1 Chromatiales bacterium | reverse complement strand
GAATCTGTTTATCACCAAAATCAATGTCCGGCTCTGTTTCCCACAAATGGACAAAAAGCAACAGCAACAACTGGTCAATAAAAGCCTGATAGAAATGGGCAAGAGCATCGCTGAAATAAGCCCGATGTGGCAGTGGGACAAGCAACGTTTATTTCAGAGTATAAAAAAGATTGAAGGCGAGGAACTGTTACATCAGGCCATCGGCAAAGGAAAAGGCGTTATTATCGCGGCACCGCATCTTGGCTGCTGGGAATTACTTGGCCATTACCTTGCCGATAAATACCCGACAACCTGCATGTACCAGAAGCCCAAGGTCGCACAGCTCGATCCTGTTATCCGACACGGGCGGCAACGGCTCGGGGTAAAACTGGTCGCCACCGATAACCAGGGCATACGCTCGATGCTAAAATCGATCAAAAATAATGAAGTTGTCTGTATTCTGCCCGACCAGGAGCCCAATGAGGGTAACGGCGTCTATGTGCCCTTCTTCGGTATCGAGGCCTATAGCATGGTACTGATTTCGCGGCTGGCGAAAAAAACCGGGGCAACGGTACTCAGTATCTATGGCAAGCGCCTTGAGCATGGTGAAGGCTACGAAATTGTATTTAAACCCCTGGAAAAAATTCACGAGGGAACACTTGAAGACTCGGTGGCCTATCTCAATGCAGAAATTGAAAAACTGGCACGTGAGTTACCCGAGCAGTATCAATGGAGTTACAAGCGGTTTCGTAAACTTTCGCCGGAAAAAATTGCCCGGGGTATCATCCACGATCCCTATTTTCATTAATGCCTTACAGAAATAAGCGCTGCAACAGATTATTTGAAAGAATGTTGTTCATCGGGGAAGGCTCCGCTTTTAACATCCTGCACATAGGTTCTGATTGCCTCGGTAATCGGGTTATCACCCCGCTGTCCCGGTAAAAAATTCTTGCTGAACTTTGGGCGTTTTCCAGGAGTAATCCCCAGTAGATCATACAGTACCAGCACCTGTCCGCTGCAATCCCTGCCTGCACCAATACCGATAGTGATCACATCCACCTCGTCACCAAGCCGTTTCGCCAGCTGTTGCGGGATACATTCAAGCACAATCATATCGACACCGGCCTGCTTCAGTCCGGCGGCATCGGCAATCATGGCATCGGCCGCCGCCTGTTCACGGCCCTGTACCCTGTAACCGCCGAGTTCTTCTACCGACTGCGGTAACAGACCAAGATGACCACAAACCGGAATACCGTTCTCCACCAGATGCGCAGCAATCGCGATCAGTTCACCACCACCCTCGAACTTGACCATGTCTGCCCCGGCTTCTTCAACAAGACGCCGGGCATTCTCAAGCGCAGAGGTCTTATCGAGGTAGGAGTGATATGGAAGATCGGCGATTAACAGTGCACGCTGGCGTTGCCTTGCCACCGCCGCGGTATGATAAACCATATCATCGACTGTAACCGGCAGGGTCGAGTCATGGCCCTGAATGACCATGCCCAGTGAATCGCCCACCAGAATCACTTCCACACCGGCCTGCTCCAGGTGCCAGGTAAAACTGGCATCGTAGGCAGTCAATACCGTGATTTTTTCGCCACGTTGTTGCAGCTGCTGTAAATCCT
>JALUTJ010000161.1 GCA_027057985.1 Chromatiales bacterium | reverse complement strand
GGACAGCAGCCGGCGCGACGCTTCGCGCAGCAACTCATCGCCTGCGGCATGCCCCAGGGTGTCATTCACATATTTGAAATTATCCAGATCGACGAAGGCTACACACGGGCGCAGGTTCTGGCGCCGGGCCTTGATAAGAGTCTGTTTAAGACGATCAATCGCCAGTTGCCGGTTGGGCAAGCCGGTCAGCTGGTCATAATTGGCCTGCTTTTGCAGGCGGTCTTCGATTTGCGCGCGCTCTGCAATTTCCTGCTTGAGCTTGGCGTTGATGGCATCCAGCTCCGCGGTGCGCTGTTTGACGGTTTGTTCAAGTCGGGCTTTCGCCGTGCGCATGTATTCCGCCGCCTGCTTTTGCATCAACTGGTTGCTGGTGCGCGCCCACAGCACATCAAGATCGAGCGGCTTGCTGATGTAATCATTTGCCCCCAGATCCAGCGCCAGCACATTCTCTGCCGGCGAATCGGCGGGCGTGACCAGAATCACTGGCAGCTCGATTTTGGAATACGCATTGCGCAACGCCTTCAGCACAGACAGGCCGTTCATGCCGGGCATGCTGACATCAAGCAGAAGCAAATCCGGCACCTTTTTGTAAACCGATTGCAGCGCCGCCTTGCCGCTATCCGCTTCATCCACTTCGATACCCGCCAGCTCCAGCACTTCCCGAACCGAGCGGCGCACCGTGGCGCTGTCGTCGACCACCAGCACACGCAGGGGACGATCTGAGGCGATATATTCCTGAATTTCAGCTTCGTAATTCATCACGTCTACCATTCAGCCGGTTGCCGCTTGCCGCTGTTTGCCGATGGCAGGCCGGTTGACCAGCGCTTCGGCAATATCCTGCAGCGGCAGTTCAATATCCACCCCGCCCTTTTTCACCGCCATTGCCGGCATGCCGTGCACCACACAGGTTTCTGCATCCTGCGCGATGGTGAAGGCGCCGGTATCGTGCATCTCTTTCATGCCGGCGGCGCCGTCATCGCCCATGCCGGTCAGAATGGCGGCAACCGCATTTTTACCCGCATACAGCGCCGCCGAGCGGAACAGCACATCCACTGACGGGCGATGACGCGACACCAGCGGGCCGTCCTTGACTTCGACATAATATTTGTCGGCCACACGTTTGAGCAGGGTGTGTTTGCCGCCAGGCGCAATCAGGGCGCGACCGCGAATCACCTCATCACGGTCTTCCGCTGCCTTGACTGCAATGGTGCAGGTTCCATCCAGCCGTTGCGCAAAGGAAGCGGTAAACCCGGCCGGCATGTGCTGCACGACAACCATACCCGGCACATTGGCGGGCATGCGGGACAGCACCTCCTTGACCGCCTCGGTTCCGCCGGTGGATGCGCCAATCACAATCACTTTATCGGTGGTGACGGTGGTCGGCTTGATGGTAACAGCAGGCAACACGGCATCGGCTGACAGCTTGCTGCTGACAGCTTTCGCGCGCGCTGCAATCTTGTTCACGCGCGCACGCGCAGCCGCCTTGACTGAATCAGTCAGCATGACCCGCGACTCTTCTAGAAACTTTTTGGTGCCGACAGACGGCTTCTGAATAATTTCCACCGCACCGTACTCCAGCGCCTTCTGTGCGGCGCGTGAACAAGAT
>JALUTJ010000160.1 GCA_027057985.1 Chromatiales bacterium | reverse complement strand
CAATATGCCTGCTCAACCGGTCGCCAGAAATACCATGATTACGCTAATCTGCCATTCATGGTATCGCTGCTTTTCATACTATAGTGCACAGAAAATACCATGAAAAATACCATGTTCAGAAAATCTTTCAAATTGTTCGGAAACATCGCCACTGGAACACTAGTTTGTATCTATGAGCAGTAACGACAGCGAACATTACTTTATGCTGTAGCGAATCGCTTCCTGCCTGCTATACATTATTTTTAAATCCTGAAAACCAACGCTCCTGAGTCGGCGTCCCATATGGCGGGCAATGTCATCTCGGCATCGGTTTTTATTTTATGTTGCATGAAGAATTCGCTGGCATGGATCACTCTGTCTCCATTTGCATTGCGTATTTTTAGTAGAAGTCCGCCACCAGCCTGCTGCACTGGTAATAGCAGAACGGACTCATTGCGTATTAATAATGCGACTGACTCTATACGCTTGAAATATGTCTCACACAAATCGTGTGACAGATAAATATTCCCGTTTTTTATTATAACTTGCTTCATGGCGCCTGATGGTAGCTGGTAATATCATCTTTGATTGTTGCGATAACTCGCTGTACGGCTTTGCTGACTTTCTTGCTTAGGCCAATGCCTAACTCCAGAGACTCTGCTTCAATCAGGTAAACCGTGATATCTTCTGGAAACTCCTCCTTGTAAATACGTTTTCCCGCGTATAGTGCGTTATCCCACCTGAAGTCGTGCAGGTTATAGCCAGGATCAGGGATATTCTCCAATTCCTCGCCAGGCACTTTGAAGATACTGCCAGGTTCTGAGTCGCTGCTGTTTGCATCAATAATTATCAGGGAATCGCTGCCGCGTGCCTGGAACATGACATCCATACCTGATGTGCCTGCATCAAATACCTGTACGTTGGGGCATGACTGGATATCGGGATCCTTTAATAATTGTTGCGCCACATAGACACCTGCACCGTCATCCTTTCGATTGGGATTGCCACAGCCAATAATCGATAACATGGTAATGATCTGCCTTCTGCCAACAACAACCACAATATGTTGATTGCGGTTATAATACTAATTATCCACACCTACACTACACGCATAGCTGCAAATCATCAATCAGAAGTGTTTTGGGACGAAATAAAATATGACTAGATACGCCATAGACGACATGACCATTCATCGTCTACGGGAAGCATCAGTTCTGGTAACTCACAGAACCGGCGGTGTACAAGATAATACATACAGGTTTCGCAGGCCTGTTCAACATCATCATCGTCATCAGTCTTGTACGGGGTTAATGTGAAACCCGCAATAATCAGCTTATTACGGTAATCCGTTTCATCAAGCGACTGAAGGCGATTAATAATTTCATTGACCTGCTCACTGGTATAGGCGCGGGGCTCAACCTCGGTTTTCAGACCACTTTGCAGGTAATCACGCAGTGTTAATCGTAGCGCCTCGTCTTCCGATGCCTGTTCAGGTGTGATGGGTTCATTATCACTCATGCGACAGCTCTCTAAATAATCTAAATCCTCCAGAGTCTGCACCACCAGTCTGCCTCAACAGGCACGGCAAGCTCAGGCAGATCACACCATTTGCGGTGAACGAGATAATACATACACTCCAGACAGCGTTGCTCATCCTCACCGTAAGGCTTGTTGACAAAACCCGAAATCACGAGCTTTTGCTCCAGATCCTCCGGCCCCAGCTTTCGCAATTCATCAAGAATCGCCTCGAACTCCAGGTTATTTTCCGGAAAAGGTTCTGTTTGTGTTTCCAGCCCATTCTCCATCAGCCGGCCAATACGATCACGCAAAGCGTCGTCGTCTGCATTACTCACAGCCAAACCTCACAGGTATATTCATTATCACAGGCAAAAATGAGTACCGGCATTCATAGTTGCCGGTACTCATCCAACCCTAGGAGGTTTTGAATCGCGACAGTTCTTTGCCCGTCTTGGCGTCATGCGCATGCACAGTACAAACCAGACAGGAGTCATAGGAGCGCGCCACATGACCCACCTCTACCGGATCAGTCGGATCCGCAATGGGGGTGCCAATCAGTGCTTCCTCGATTGGCCCGCGCTCATCTTCACTGGTGCGCGGCCCGACATTCCATGTTGTCGGCGCAATAATCTGATAGTTTTTGATCTTACCTCCTTGCACATCAATCCAGTGACAAAGCGCACCACGGATAGCCTCGGTTGCACCCCAACCCTGCCCGTCTTTTTCTTGCGGTTTAATGTAGAAAGGCTCATCCAGGCGCAGTTCTCGCAAGCAACGCTCTATCTGACGATAAATGTATTTAACCTCGTGCATACGTGCAAAATGCCGAAGCAAAACATTCGCGCCACCCATTTTTTTGTACATGTCCAGAACCAATCCATCACGGTGCTGCCAGTCTTCCATATGGTCTCCGCCGTAGATTAATTCACGAGCAAGCGGGCCCGCTTCAAGATGTCCGTTCTCGGCATGCATCACCGCCGTCGCCCATGAATATTTGTCATTGAAGTCCTGATTATTATTGGACACCGGATTCGTGGTTCTGTCGAACGGGTGTGTAGCGCCACTCTCGTCATACCAGGCATGGGTTGTGTCCTCACGTGTCATTGCCTGATCCATGAGTTTATGTGTACCGGATGCGCCGTCAAACACACCACTAGGCATTTGTACTGCGCCATTTCGACCTTCGATGGTGGGTTTATTGTACTTGTCTTCGTGAGGCAGGTAACCCCATGAGACAAACTTGTCTAAGCCCTTGCCGTACTTGTCCAGTCCCACATCACAGCCCATTCGCCACATCATGCCAAGGTCAGAGTTTGCATGCTCCGGCTTTTCATCCAGCCAAGCCATGAAATCATCATACGTCTTGATTTCTTCATAGCGCTCAAGCGAACACCCCAACCACATAGGCTCAATCCAGTTGGTCCGGAAGTGCTCCAGTATCGACCATGCGCGCGTGACATCTGTCAATGTAGGCGAGCACATCACCCCGCCGGGCACCATGTAGCTGGAATGCGGCCACTGCCCACCAAGCATGGCATAGATTTCGACCGGTCGACCCGATATGGTGACACCGAGTTCATAGTTAGTTCCAGTAAATGGCGCCCAGCGCTTGACGGCCTCCTCATAATACTGACTGTTCTTGTAGTTTTTGTTCACCATGTCAATCATGAACAAACCGTAGTGGTGCCGCGGCAAACTTTGCAGGCTTTCAGCCAATTGCCCCAGATTACGGGCAATAATAGCGTTACGCGGCACCTCGGTTCCCCATGCCGTATCCAGCGCCCAGGCAGCACAGGTCAGGTGTGATGCGCCACAGATGCCACAAGCGCGAGGTGTCACAACAAGGCCTGCTTGCGGATCCTTGTCGCGTAAAATAATTTCAAATCCTCTGAACAATTCCGCAGAGGTCCAGGCATTGGTAACAACGCCGTTTTCGATATCGACTCGCACATCAAGGTCGCCTTCAACGCGACCGACAGGCGAAATATCCAGTGTTTGTACTTGTGCTGACATGCTTTACTCCCCTTAAACCACAAAAATATCTTGTTCCGCCCACGCTGGCATAGCAGCTTTTGCTGCGCCTGTGAGCTTGATGTAACCCTTCTTGTCCACGCCTGCGGGCAGATCCTTGGGTACGCCCATAACAGTCTGGGTTTTGAATACCGTGCCTGGTGCAAGATCAAAGAACGGGAATTCAGGTTCAGTGCAACCCAGACATGGCATACCAGCACGTGTCTTGGAAGACACCCTGTTCCACAAGATTCGATTACATGGCGAGTGCGTCATGGGGCCGCGGCAGCCCAGGTCGTAAAACAGGCAACCCTTGCGTTGACCAAACTCTGTTGCAGAGACCTTGTAGGCAAAATGCATGTTTCGGGTGCAACCCGTCTGGGTGAAACTCTGGAAGAACGTTTTGGGTCGCTGGAATTCATCAAGCGCCAGGTCACCCGCGCGTCCGGTCGCAATACCAACAAGAATCTGGGTCACCCAGTCAGGATGCGCCGGACATCCCGGTATATTGATGACAGGTAGCCCAGCCTTGCTTTTGAAGTCCTTACCGAGGAAACCGCCGTGATCGCGCTTGAGAAATTGCAAGCCCTGGGATTCAGACGGATTCGGCGCCGTTGCCGGAATACCGCCCCAGGTAGCACAATCGCCGATAGCGACAACAAAGTCGGCCGCATCGGACAACTCTCGCACCCAGTCTTTCATCGGCCTGCCGGCAAAGCGATTCCATTCGCCAGTGCCATTCGGCGCGTTTACAACACTGCCTTCGAAAACAAAAATATCCAGTTTGATTGCGCCCGATACACAATCTTTCAGCATCTGTTGCAGATTATCACCAAGCTCCATCCCCAGGGAGGGGTGCCAGAGCACGTTCATGCCAAAATCCGTCACCAGGTCACAGGCGCTGGGTTCCTCGGCATTGAGAAAAGACATGGTATTGCCAGAACAGGCGCCACCTTGAAGCCACATGATATTGGCCATAACACTCCTCCGGTTTTGTATCATTTAACACGACAACGATGTTTGTAGCGTTAACTACAGCAAGACACATGCCAATATATACGCGCACACTGGTTTTCCAGTGTTATCAGCGTGTTAGCATTTTGATGACCAGAGGAGAAACAAACAGGATATTACGATTGCAAAGCTAGTTTACGGCTGGATATGCAAAGTTGGTTAACATCTGCATCACCAAACCTTGAGATTCTAATATGCATGTGGTGGCGATATTACAGGATAAAAATGATTAGCCGTTGCGATTGCCGCATACCGGGCATTCACATTCCCCGACGAAGCCATACCATATTCCCTTGCAGCGGCTACACCAATGCCCTTTGAGATTAGGCTGTACGCGACCGAGTTGCTGCGCCATCTTCGAATTGCCTAACTCACGTATACCATCCTGGCTGCTGGCAGGCCGGGTTCGTGATTGTGGAAATCTGACAACCTCAGTACTGTCTGCATTGTCATCATCGTTTGAATTTGAATCGCCCACATCACCCTCTTGTCGTGGTTAGCGTCAGGCAACCGCAGAGCCCGCCCCCAGATTATATCGCTTTATCTTGTTGGACAAACCTACGCGAGACAATCCCAGCTCCGCTGCCGCACGGCTCTGGTTCCAGCGTAACCGTGTCAGCGTCTCCTCGATAATGCGCGCTTCCATTTGCTCAACCTTCTCTTTCAATGTCAAACCGTCCAGAGTGTCATCCTCCTGTCTGGGTTTGACTCTTGGCTTGAGTGCAGCAAGGTGGGGAGACAGGCATTCCTCCGTTATAAACGTATTATTATCCGTGATGGCGATCATACGCTGAATCTCATTCTCAAGCTCACGCACATTCCCCGGCCAGTCGTGATAACTGAATTTTTCCAGCACCCCGGGTGAAAAACCCAGTATGTTTCGATTGCTTTCTGCAGAAAACTTTTCCAGCAGGAAATTTGCCAGCACTTCAACATCATCAATACGATTGCGAAGAGGCGGAATGTTCAATTGAAATCCATTCAGCCGGTAATACAAATCCTGCCTGAACAGCCCTTTAC
>JALUTJ010000159.1 GCA_027057985.1 Chromatiales bacterium | reverse complement strand
TTGCGAAATTTCTCGAAACCTTCTTCGGCAAGGGTCTGTTGGCGCATGTGGCAATTCTCCGGACTGTTTGAATCGATAAGCTGTATTATGAACGAAATGATGAATAAATCAGAGCTTCCTTAGATTGAATGCGTGTCCTGACACTAAATACATCTGACACTTCTGGCGGTGCTGGAATCGCGGCTTACCGGCTCCACAAGGGCTTACGCTCTATTGGAATAGAATCACAGATGTACGTAAAAGTTAAACATAGTAATGATGACTCGGTGTCTGGTTACTATTCTGAATCAGCGAAAATACCATCCCTCATGCGGGAATACATCGATATGTCTCCAGTTTATTTGTATCGTCACAGGCAGAGCTATCGATTTTCACCCTCATGGTTGCCCGGTAGAAAATGGCAGAACCAGATTAGTGAATCAACTGATATTGTTCATTTACACTGGATTAATAGCGGCTTTATTCGAATTGAAGATCTGGAAAATATCAATAAACCGATCGTGTGGACATTACATGATATGTGGGCTTTCACAGGTGGTTGTCATTATGATGGTGGCTGTGAAAAATATATAATGTCTTGCAAACGCTGTCCAATTCTCGGCTCTGATAGAGAAAAAGACTTAGCTTATCGAATTTTCGAGCGAAAAAGGAATGCATGGCACGATCTTAATCTAACTATTGTCACACCAAGCAGGTGGCTGGCAGACTGCACACAAAAAAGCACTCTGCTATCAAAATACCCGATAAAAGTAATTCCAAATGGCCTGGATTTTACTCTTTTTAAACCTATAAATAAGAGGAAGGCAAGAGACCTGCTAAAAATACCACAGGGTAAAAAAGTAGTCCTCTTCGGCGCTATGAGTGCAACTAGCGATCAACGGAAAGGTTTTAAATATTTACGACAAGCTCTGCAACATCTCACGCGCGAAAACTGGGGAAAAGAAACTGCACTAATCATATTTGGCGACTCTCAACCCAAGGACGATCAAGATCTTGGTTATCAGTCATTTTATATGGGACGTCTTAAGGATAATAAGACCATATCTGCCCTCTATTCTGCGGCTGATGTATTTATAGCACCTTCGCTCCAGGATAATTTACCAAATACTATAATGGAATCCCTTGCCTGCGGCACACCCTGCATTGCTTTCAATATAGGAGGCATGCCTGACATGATTGAGCATAAAAAAAATGGTTATCTTGCTAGACCTTATGATAGCGATGACCTCGCTAACGGCATTAAATGGGTGCTAGGAAATGATTCACGCTGGGTAGCGCTATCTCTTCGAGCAAGAGAAAAAACAGAGCAAGAGTTTGAGATTCTAAAGGTTTCTAATCGATATCGCGAGATATATAAAGAAGCTGTAACTATTCAGCTGAGAAACCAAAAAAATGAAAAAAATACTTGACAAGGTTTTATCATCATTTTCTCGATTTCATTGATGATGGAGCGAGCTTTGCCATAGTCTATCCCTGGCGCCACGAGAGGCCCGCCAAAGGCTTTGTTTGCGTCCCGCGATCACGGGACCTAATCATATTTTAACGCCTCAGCTCGGCTCACAGGAAGCAAAATGCCGTCCTGAAAACCCGTGCGATAATGTCCGTATTCAAGGTT
>JALUTJ010000158.1 GCA_027057985.1 Chromatiales bacterium | reverse complement strand
CCTCACCTATGGAGGATGTTTCATTTTTTCTCTTGATTTGGGTGGTTTTGATGTTTCTTCGGTCTTTACCAAGCTTTTCTAAATCAAAATAGCCATCATATTTTGTTGATATCTTTTTCCAAAGCTCCAAATGATCGGCAACACTATATACCCTTGTTTTTTCTGTTTCTAAAGCCTCTCGATATTGATACAAGGCTATCTGTGACCATACCAGATATATTACAGCGATAAATAATAGCAATAATGACAGCATGCTACGTTTGCTGATTTTTATCATTGATACTTAACCTTTATTAGCACGTTTTCTGCCCTTGCATTCGGTTGAGTATTATGTCCCCTTATTTATTTCCCGGGCCAATGACTGATCCATCTCTTAACGTGCATTTAATGTACAAATTGTATACTCCCAATGATCCCGGCCTAGGCCCTGTTCTTGCGGCCTTATTTTTATATGCATAATTTTGCACATAGACAGAATATACGCCACGACCTGAAAGAACTTCGGTCGCAATTGAGGAGGCGCCTTTCACTAGTCTCATTGAATGCTGTCGAAGTATTGGAGTTTTAGAAGGCCCATAGATATCGATTCGCAAGCCAAGATATGCACCTATTGGAGCTGTTGATATTTCCAATTTATCTCCGGGAGCCATATTTATATTATACTCATGCTTTTCTATACCCTTCCTAAATTCGCCTTCATATATTCCACCGCATTTCATTTCAACATTAGAGGTGACCGGTTCGCTAGCTATACAAGTAGAAGTAATAAATATAAGTGTGATTAAAATTGGTGTAGTATATTTACACATAATCATTCCCTTTTAGTTATTTTTGCAATCAGAATATGGAATTATATAATTCGATGGTATCCAGCCACTGTGAGATCTATTTCCGGAGTCATACATTATTTTGAACCAACCTTTACTATCCCGATATATCGAATTTTCTATTTTTATTTGTGAACCTCCCTCAGCTGGCATTTGCGAAGGCGAATTAGTACTTGGGGATACACGAACATGATTCATCAATACACCACTAATTTGACCGACTTTACCTGAACAAGGGTAATTATGTTCAACGTGTATGTCGTCAATTGTCAATCTGACTGTTTTTTTGTTACCAGGTTTTGTTTTGATAGCCGACTCTTTGGAAATAATCTGACGCAATGGTTTTTTGTCTTTTTCTTCTTTTACCTTTCGGTTTGATATATCAACATCCGCTAAATCACTGTCGTTTGAAATATCATTAATTTTTGATTTATCAATCAAAGGCTTCACAAAATTTACTGGCTTTGACACAAAATTATCTTTTTTCTTTTCAAGTATAACCTTTTCCTGATTTCCACCAATATTTAAAATAACAGTTTGTGTATTTTTATTTACAGTGTTTGATATATCGCTACTTGTAAATGAGGTACTATCTTCATTAAAGAAAACTCCATAAATTATTGCAGCAATAAAACCGGGGATTATTGGAATCAATATAGACTTTTTTATAAAGTTAGCATTTATCATATTCACTCTAAAACTGTTATGTTAACGCTCTGCTCACTGGTGATTTAAAGCAGCGCATTTTTGCGGATGAAAAACAAATACCGCTTTAAATTGTCTGGTAAAGCTATTTGTTAGCTTCTATTTGTTTAATTGTTGGGTCCATAATACTTCTAAATTCTTCAACCAAAGCAATTCTTGCTGGCTCGAAGTCTTTTTGATATTCTTTTTCTAGTGTTGCTCTTGCAGCTTCGATAGCTTCTAATATTTTTCCAGGTTCTGTTTCCTTTGAATTAAGTGCTGCATCACAAAACATTATTGAAAGCATGCTAGCAGAGCTTCCACATTTTACTATTTTTTCATAAGTTTCAGATTGCAACAAAATTGCAAATAACATAGATAGCTTTTCTAGTTTTTCAGATTGAGTTCGAAGTTCTTTTGCCCACTGTTGATATGTACCAATTGCAATTTCTTGATCTGTTTCATGTAACTTATTAGGTGCTCTTATTTCAAGTGCGGCTTCAAACCACCCAATTAATAAAACATATAGTTTATGTATAGCGCCTGCACGTTGGGCGTCAATTCTGGAAACAGCAACATTATGCTCATGAATTTTCTTATTTAAATCACTTTTAAGTAATTCTATTTCTGTTTGATATTTTGCCCTATCTTTTTCTAGAATTCTGCTTGCCCATACTTTACTAAGCCAACTTGAAAATACAGCAAGCAAGAGTGCGCTTCCTCCAATTGAGGTAATGACGGCACCAGCAATGCTCCAAATATCTTCTGTATTCATATTTTAAGCTAACCTCGGCAATAACCAAAATTTTACAGTGTTGTTACCTTTGTTATATTGCGCATACAAAACTCTACATTACCGCTCATACTTTTTGAACATTTCAAGGTTTGCCACATTAATATGGAAAGCCTTAAACTTTGATTTCATATTAGTGTCTGATAGCTCTGAGCTATACTGCATATCTTCACTTTCTACCAACAATGAACTGGTAACTTTTATTCCATTTTCAGAAATAAAGTCTCTCACTATGTCTCTAAAGCGTGGAGAAGTATGTCGATATTCGGATTCGTTTATACTTACAATCTCACCCGTTTTAAAGCATCTAACATTTCCACTCCTAAATATTTCCTCTTTTTTGGAAATCAGAGCCTCAGACACTGCTTCTCGACATGCACTGTAAAACCCTTGTTCCACTGTTGGCTCTTTACCAGATATACATGAAGGAATTGAAAAGTCTGTTGTGCTTCCATCATATCACTCCAAATGAAAGCAACTTGTAGGATGAGAGTTAGATTTTTCACGATAGAATTTCTTTATCCCGACACCAATTTTTTCTTTACCTTCTGGATGGCGTTGTATTACCTCAAATAAATATTTATCATCAAATTGATTGATTTCATCACCATCAGAATAGCTATGAAGCATTTTTTAAAAAAAATCTATTGCATCTTTTTTTGATTTAAATTGTATACTTGGTAATTTAACTGGATAGCCAGCCATAACTCTCTCCATTTTGTAGCAATATAACTTATTTTTGTAGCAATATAACTTATTAGCATCAAGCCCACTTGCTATGCTACCCCACAGTATTGAGCAAAAAATCAGGCAAATTTGCTCAACAATCATACAAAACTGGTCAATTTGACCTAATACCTCGATACTGAAGGACCATTAAGGCATATCTGGCTTGTTTTTCCACCCAAACCCTATTCTCAGAGAATCACCATGTCAACTTAACATTTCGAAAACCATAAGTTTCAACGCAACGATAAAAAAGCTATATCGCAACAACTTTTCACGACATCACAGGTTTATTGCTCATAAAAACAACACCACACAAACCAACACACCTGTTTCGGTGATTTCAATCAACGCACCTGCAACATCACCGGTCACACCACCAATGCGTTGAATCATCAAACGTCGTGCCAATACAAACACGATCACTACTGCAAGCAATAACCACAAGCCAATACCACCTGCCAATAACAATACGCTGATAGCAACAACAACAATAACAAATATCAGGCCACGGCGTGGCAAACCGGCAACCAATAGAGAACCCAGACCATTCTGACGAACATAAGGTGTAGTGAGAAATAACAGTGACGGTATGGTTCTACCCAATATTGGCGCGATTAATATCACCAGCATTGGTAAATTAAACAATGAGGCTGATGCAGATGCTTCAAGCAAAGTATGCAGGGCCGCGAATTTCAGCAGTAACAACAATACAATGCTGACCACACCGACAGGGCCGCAAGACGGGTCTTTCATAATGGCCAGAGTTTTGTCACAATCACCCAGCCCACCGGCCCAGGCATCAGCGCTGTCAGCAAGACCATCCAAATGCAGGCCACCGCTGATGAGCACCCAGGCTGTCAACACAATGGCAGCGCTCAGTATCGTCGGCGCATCCTGTAACATCCAGGTAAGCAGGACGAGTGCTGCTCCGATCAACAAACCAATTAATGGATAATACAACTGTGACGAAGCCATTTGCTTTTCGTTCGGGGTGTCTTTCAAGCGCACGGGAATACGTGTAAGAAATTGTAATGCGATAAGAAATGGTCGCATCATTCTGGAATCCGTAATTGTTTTAACGCTGCATGTTTCACTTCAATTTCCAGCAACTGTTTAATGGGGCGTTGCTGAACATGACAAAGCAATACACGCATCACTCCACCATGGGTAACCAGCAAGATGCGTTCACCTTGGTAATCCCGCAGGAGATCAGTCCAGGCCGATAATACACGTTGTTCAAATTTCAGTAATGGCTCTGCTTCGGGGGGTGTATTCTGTACCGGGTCATTCCAGAATTGTGTCAGGGCATCTTCATCAGTGCTCATCAATTCGGCGGCGGTGTACCCTTCCCAACGACCAAAGTGCATTTCTTTAAAACGTGAATCAAGACTTACCGGCAGCGAGTGCTTTTGCCCCAGTTTGTGTGCGAAGTCTGCGCAACGTTGCAGTGGAGAACTGATAATGCGATGCCATGTTTGCGGGTGGTTTTTCATTTCCTGCGCTATCGCCGCATCCATTTGCGACCAGCCATTTTCCGTCAGGGCATCATCAATGCTGCCACGAAAGCGCGATCCACCGACGGTTTCGCCATGGCGCAACAGGTCGATAATGGTCTGTGTATTGTCGGGAGATTTACAAATTTCCGGAAACCTCTGCTTCAGCAAATGTCGCCATACCATTGTGCAATGAACAAGCCATGCGCAGCAAAGGGACGGCGACGGCTGCACCACTGCCTTCACCCAGGCGCATTCCCATATCGAGCAGTGGCTCCGCCTGTAATGCTTTCATAATGTGTTTATGGCCGGGCTCAGCCGAGGCGTGTGCGTAAAATAGCCAGTCTCCAACACCATCACATTGTTGGGTTGCCACCAATGCAGCAGTGCTGGCGATGAAACCATCCACCAACACCGGCACACCCATTTGCGCACAGGCGATAAATGCGCCAGTGAGTGCGGCGATTTCAAACCCTCCTAAATATTGTAGTGCGGTAACTGGTGAATCGATTTTCGATTTATGCAGGTTCAGTGCGGCTTTGATAACTGTTATTTTATGTAAGACTCCTTTGCTGTCCAGTCCGGTGCCCGGACCGGCCAATACTTCCACTGCATTGTCTGTGAGTATGCATGCCAGCGCCGTTGCAGCACTGGTATTGCCGATGCCCATTTCACCACCGATAAACAAGTCCATGCCTTTGGTGACAGCACGTTCGGCACTTTGTCGGCCAATGTTCATGGCCTGTGCCAGTTGCTGTTCAGTCATCGCGGCTTGTCTGGCAAAGTTCGCTGTGCCGGGAGCGATTCTCTGGTCACTGACATTAGGCAAAGGGCCGGGGTCTACAACGGTGCCGAGATTAATCACTTCCAATGGTGCATTTAATTCATGCGCTGCTACGCTGATGGCTGCACCACCATTGGCAAAATTGCGCACCATTTCTGCGGTAACTGCTTGAGGAAAGGCGGAGACACCTTCGGCGGCAATACCATGGTCTGCTGCAAAAACAACAATGCGTACCCGCTCCAGT
>JALUTJ010000157.1 GCA_027057985.1 Chromatiales bacterium | reverse complement strand
GGTACCGGCACAGGAAAGTGTATCGGAATACCTGCGTGGACAATATAGCAGTATCGCGATTCGAGTCAGTCACCATCCGCTGGTAAAACAGCTCTGTCAGCAATTCAATGGTGCCATTGTGTCAACAAGTGCCAATATTGCCAGTAATGAGCCGGCACGCACCGCGGCAGAAGTAAAAGCAATCTTTAATAATAAAATTGATTTTATTCTTGAAGGGCACACTGATGCTAATGCTGAGCCAAGTGAAATTCGCGATGCTCTCAGTGATAAAGTAATACGACAATAATATTTTTCAATTTAAAATAAAGACAAATAAAAATGAATACACCTGATACAGAAGCCGTTAAAAATTATCTCCTTGGATTACAGGACAGTATCTGTGCAGCACTGGAAAAAGAAGATGGCAGCGGCAGATTTCTTCATGATGACTGGGAACGTGAACAGGGTGAACACCTGAGTGGCGGTGGTCGAACCCGTGTTATGAGCGAGGGTGCGGTATTTGAAAGTGCGGGGATTAATTTCTCGCATGTTTTTGGCCCAGAAATGCCGGGCTCTGCGACGGCGCATCGTCCCGAGCTGGCTGGTCGTAGTTTTCAGGCCATGGGTGTGTCACTGGTGATCCATCCGAAAAACCCCTATGTACCAACATCACATGCCAATGTGCGCTTTTTTATTGCAGAGAAGGAAGGCGAAGATCCGGTATGGTGGTTTGGCGGTGGTTTTGACCTGACACCATTCTATCCCTTTGAAGAAGACGTAGTGCACTGGCATACCGAGGCAAAGAAAGCCTGTGATCCCTTTGGCGAAGCAACTTATGCAAAATATAAAAAATGGTGTGATGAATATTTTTATTTAAAACATCGTGGCGAAACCCGTGGCGTGGGCGGCCTGTTCTTCGATGATTTAAACGAGGAAGGTTTTGAAAAGAGTTTTGCCTTTATGCAAAGTGTCGGTGATCATTATATCCCAGCCTATCTGCCTATCGTTAACAGGCGTAAAGAGACAGCCTACACTGAGCGGGAACGGGACTTCCAGTTATACCGGCGCGGGCGTTATGTTGAATTCAACCTGGTATATGATCGTGGCACCCTGTTTGGTCTGCAAACCGGGGGGCGTACCGAGTCTATCCTGATGTCGATGCCACCTTTGGTCAAGTTCCGTTACAACTGGAAACCAGAGCCGGGCACAGAAGAAGCTAAACTGTATCAGCGTTATCTTAAGCCACAGGACTGGATTTAATCAGCATTAACTGAGTCTTATCCCGGTACGAAATCCTGCCATAATATCTAATATGAGTTCTGAGATAGATATTAAATTTCTGAGAAAACTTCCGCCTGTATTAAGAGACAATCTGGATAAAAACCTCTGTACCTGCAACGAAGTGACAAAAAGAGAAATCATTCTGGCTATTATCGATGGTGCGACAACGGTCGATGACATCAAAAAACAAACCTACGCCACCATGGGTACAGGTTGTTGTATTCTGCAGGTTGAACGTCTTATTGAATGTCTTACTGCACCTACATCAAAAAGATTTTCACGAAAATAGAGAAATAAATAAGCACAAAACAGTTGCTTAATTTTAGCTATAGAGTGGATAAAGTGTTTGCTCTTCTC
>JALUTJ010000156.1 GCA_027057985.1 Chromatiales bacterium | reverse complement strand
CTTTAATAGCCTTGATGATTTGTTCTTCTTTGTATCGTTTGTTCTTCATTTTGAGATCTCCTCTATGATAGATTAACTGGAAATCTCATCGTTGTCATGGTGCTAATTATGGGGGGAAGGTCAATTCCTAAAAAATAAACAACATCCCTCCCATAGAGATAAACGGGATAATGTATATTATGTTAAATTATCAAGATACCAGGGGTTCTGGTAATAAGAAGAAAATCGCACTTCTGCTCTCTTATTACAGGCATAAAAAAAGGGGCTTTAAAAGCCCCCTTTTTAGCTTCAATGCCAGCAATTTACTGACATTCCTTGAAGACACGCGCTGAACAATCTTCACAGATATTTTTATCCAGGCGCTGATAGATAGCATTAATTGCTTCGCCCTTGGTATCAAAGAAGTTTTTATTACCAACCTTGGCAACAAAACAGTTTTTAACCACTTCTTCATATACACTGGCCTTGAGTTCAGCAAAATACAATCCACCACCCATGGCTTTGAGGCGATTAGCGTCTGTTACCAGGGCTTCGGCACCACTGAGGTCAATAAAGTTAATACCTGTTCCGATAATCAGAATATGTTTTACCTTTTCCTGTTCAATGATGTGATGCAGGCGGTTCTGAATGTGGTTAATTGAACCGAAGTAAACGGACATGTCGATACGAATGATCTTGAGTTGAGGACACTGGTTCAGTGGCTTCTTGTTGATATTGATCAGCTTCTTCTTGCCAGTTTCATCGGTATCGGGTGCCAGCGTGGCAATTTCCGGCGTTGATGTACGTGCCAGGAACATCACCAGTGACAGGATGACACCAAGATAAATGGCAAACTCGAGCTCCAGGAACAAGGTGGCAAAGAAAGTTGTTACCAGGATAGCGGTTTCTGAACGGCTGAACTTCAGAATTTCCTTGATATGATGTACGTCTATCAGGTTATAGGCCACGATCAGGATAACACCGCCCATGGCCGCAACCGGTAAGTACGCCGTGAGTGGCGCAATGAGTAATACAATTAGCATCAGAATAACTGCTGCAAACAGGGCGGACATCGGTGTCTTGGCGCCAGCGGTATAGTTGATACCAGAACGGGTAAATGAACCAGAACCCGCATAACTGGAGAAAAAACTACCGGTAATATTGGAAAGGCCCTGGCCGATAAATTCCTGGTTGGCATCAATGCGCTGGTTTGACTTGGTAGCAACTGCCCTGCTGATTGAAACGGCTTCAATCAAACCCAGCAGTGCGACAGCAAAAGCCTGTGGCGCGAGCATGGTAATGGAATTAAATGAAAAGTCAGGTAATGATGGTGGTGGTAACTGAGCCGGAATTTCCCCAACCAGTTTGATACCGACCTCTTCTCCTCCGAAGTAAATAGAAACAAAACTACCCACAATCAGTCCAACCAGCAGGTTTGGTAGCTTTGGTATATAACGCTTGACCAGTAATGCCGTTACCAGGGTTACCATGGCAGTAATAAAAATATAGACATTGGTCTGCCCTGCTTTATCTACGATATCAACCCAGGTATGAAAGAATGATTCTCCCCGCGGAATAGTGATACCTAGTACGCTTTTCATCTGGCTGGTTGCAATGAGGATGGCAGCACCAGCGGTA
>JALUTJ010000155.1 GCA_027057985.1 Chromatiales bacterium | reverse complement strand
CTTTTCCCTCTCCCTCCGGGAGAGGGTTAGGGTGAGGGGGAATAATTAATCAATATCACCTCACCCCAGCCCTCTCCTGGAAGGAGTGGGTGTTTATTTTGTCGGCTCCGCTGCGCTTGAGCCGACCTACTACTGGAGGGAAGTTTATTTTGTGTATTTAATCGTAAGGATGACGCAATACAATCGTATCCTTGCGATCCGGGCCGGTCGAGATGATATCCACCGGCACGCCCACCACTTCTTCAATCTTGCTGATATAGGCTTTTGCGTTTTCCGGCAGCTCATCATAGCTTTGCACACCCACGGTGCTTTCGCTCCAGCCCGGCATTTCGATATATTCCGGCTCGCACTGCTCGTAGGCATCCGCACCGATTGGAGGGGCATCCACTTCCTTGCCATCCTGGTTATAACGAACCGCAATACGCAGGGTATCGAGGCCATCAAGGACATCCATCTTGGTCAGGCAGATACCGGTGAGTGAGTTGATCTGTGCCGAGCGTCGCAGACAGACGGCATCGAGCCAGCCACAACGGCGAGCCCGGCCGGTGGTGGCACCAAATTCATGCCCTTCTTTGGCCAGGTGTGCGCCAACCGGGTCGTTGAGTTCTTCACCATCATAGAGCTCGGTCGGGAACGGACCGGCGCCAACACGGGTGGTATAGGCCTTGGTAATGCCCAGCACGTAGTCGATATCACGGGGGCCAACGCCTGTACCGGTACAGGCACCGCCTGCAGTGGGGTTGGATGATGTCACATAAGGATAGGTACCGTGGTCGATATCGAGCAGAGTACCCTGGGCACCTTCGAACATAATATCCTTACCCTCGGCACGCATGCTATGCAGCATGCCGGTAACATCAGCCACCATGGGACGGATCACTTCGGCCATTTCCAGGCCAAAGTCCAGTACCTGCTGGAAATCTACGGTTTCGGTTTTGAAATAATTTTTCAGTGCAAAGTTATGATAATCCAGTACTTCACCCAGACGCGCAGCAAAGCGTTCACGGTGTAGCATATCACCCACCTTGAGTCCGCGGCGGGAAATCTTGTCTTCATAGGCCGGACCAATACCACGCCCGGTGGTACCAATGGCTTTTTTGCCCCGGGCAATTTCACGTGCCTGATCCAGTGCAATATGATACGGCATAATCAGGGTACAGGCTTCGCTAATAAAAAGACGCCCATCGATATCGACACCACTATCGCGCAGCATATTGAGTTCTTTTTGCAGGGCATCTGGCGCCAGTACCACGCCATTACCAATCATGCACTTGACGTTATCGCGCAGTATTCCGGAAGGAATCAGGTGTAACACGGTTTTCTTACCATCTATCACCAGCGTATGACCGGCATTATGCCCGCCCTGGAAACGTACCACGGCCTCGGTGCGCTCGGTCAGTAAATCAACCACCTTACCTTTGCCTTCATCACCCCATTGAGTGCCGACAACAATGACATTCTTACCCATACTCATAACCTGTTTTTAAATTAATAGATCTTTATATAACGCTAAGTAGCTGTTGCAAATACCTGTCCAGTATAAAAGTTTAAAAAGGTATTTTTATTTCTGTAAACAGAGGGGAACCAGGTCTTTACTTCAGTTTCCAGCCGCCACCTT
>JALUTJ010000154.1 GCA_027057985.1 Chromatiales bacterium | reverse complement strand
CTTCGGGCATTCTGGGTATGAATGCCTTGCTGGCATCTGAAGAAGTTATGGTACCTGTGTCCGGTGACTTCTTTGCCTTACAGGGTCTTTCCCGGTTGATGAATATTTTTCAGCATATCGAGGAGAGCCTGCAGCGTGAGAGTAAAAAGTGGGTCGTGCTTACCCGTTTTCATGAACGTCGTAAACTGGCACGCGAAGTAAAGGAAAAGATACTGGCCTATTTCCCTGATTGTGTTTTTCAGACACCAATTCGTGAAACCGTTGCTCTGGCAGAAAGCCCGGGATTTGGACAAACAATTTTTGAATATCAGCCAAAAAGTAACGGGGCTAATGATTATCGCGAACTGGCCGATGATGTGTTAGAGAATCGTATTTTAAATTAGCGGAGATTTCATCAATGGTTAATAGACTTAAACATACCGTAAAAAGAAAACACCGCAGCAGACACCAATATAGAACAACGGTTCGTGGCATGCAGAACAGATTCAACCTGCGAGATTCCATGAACGAAATATTTGCTGGCCTGATATGGCTGGGATAAAAATGATTAATCATAAACAGGATTAGAAAAATGGCAACAAAGAAATCCAAGCTGGGGTTTGATCCACTTTCCTGGATGCAGGACGATGAAGCTGCACCGGAACAGACAGCGAAAAAACCGGCAAAAAAGACGGCTAAAAAAGCGACGACTAAATCAGCGAAAAAGCCACAAAAGAATGTGCTGGGGCTGGATGCAGACTCCCTGCGTAGCAGCTTTGCCTTGCTTGAACCCAGCCTGATGGATGTGGTTTCCCGTTTCTATGATGAGCTGTTTTCGCGTTACCCGGAAGTTACCCCGATGTTTGCCAATACCAATAAGGCAAAGCAGATGCGCATGCTCTCTGCGGCATTAAAGACAGTGGTCGATAACCTGGATAACCCTGATAAGCTGGTCCCCGTTTTACAGAAGATGGGGGAGCGTCACCAGGGCTATGGTGCTGAACTGCCACACTATACGGCAGTTGCTGAGACGCTAATGGATGTAATGAAAGAATTTGCAGGTAAGGCCTGGACAAAACAGGTAGAAACCGCGTGGACTGAAGCATTGAACCTGGTAGCAGAAACCATGCTTGGTGCATACGACAACGAGACAGAGGATACGGACATGGCAACAAATGTAACCACACTAAACAATGATGAAGCTGAAGAACTGACTCGACTACGTTCAGCTTTTGAAAACGTGACCACCAACCTGATGATGTGTGATCCGGATATGGTGATTACTTATGCTAATCCGGCAGTGGTGCAAATGCTGGCAGCACGTGAGAAGGAACTGCGCCAGGTCTGGCCGGGGCTGGATGCACATAACCTGGTAGGGGAAAGCATCGATCAGTTCCATCGTAACCCTGCACACCAGCGTGCCATTCTCTCTGATCCATCCCGTCTACCAATCAAGTCCGAGATCAATATTGGCGAACTGGAATTTGAAGTGAATGCTTCCATGTTAACCGGCCCGAATGGGGAGTACCTGGGCAATATCGTTGAATGGAAAGATTTGACGGATTCAAACCGGCAGAAGCGTGAAGTAGCACGTTTACAGTCTGCTATCGAAGGTGCAGAAAGTAATATGATGATGTGTGA
>JALUTJ010000153.1 GCA_027057985.1 Chromatiales bacterium | reverse complement strand
TCCGGTACCTGCCTTTTAAAAAGGGTCAGGAAGTATATTTTAATTTCTGTCATCGGAGGTAATTCAGCTATTGTTGATCAAGACACACCGTAAATACATCCCTGTAGGCTCGGGGGCCGCCTTGACCGCCAGGGATGGCGGAAATGCAATAGGATTGTCTGGAACAATCCTTGCCCCTGCGGCCCACGGTCTTGTTCAACAACAGCTTTCTACCTCCTATATTCTTCATATAACCCGATATATACAGGTATCCGGAACAATTATCTAAATCTTAGCCAACCACCTTAATCGGTGTAAATTCATGGGCTTCACCACCTTTGGCGCGTTCTTCCCATGGATCATCCTGCATAAAGGTCTGCGAGTAGTTAAACCTTTCTGCCAGCTCTTTACGCTTTTCAGGATTATCGACCAGTGCTTCTTTCACATGCGCCAGGCCAACACGTTCAATCCATGGTGCAGTACGTTCGAGGTAATGCGCTTCTTCACGGTAAAGCTGGATAAAGGCTGCACTGTATTCCAGTACTTCTTCTTCTGTACTGACATTGCATAACAGGTCGGTTGCGCGTACCTTGATACCACCATTGCCGCCAACATGCAGTTCGTAACCTGAGTCTACACAAACAACACCAAAGTCCTTGATGGTGGCTTCGGCACAGTTACGCGGACAACCGGAAGCGGCCATCTTGAATTTATGCGGCATCCATGAGCCCCAGCTCATTTTCTCCAGCTTGATACCAATGCCGGTTGAATCCTGGGTACCAAAACGACACCACTCCTTACCAACACAGGTTTTAACAGTACGTAAAGCTTTACCATAAGCATGGCCGGAAACCATGCCGGCCTTGTTGAGATCATCCCAGATAGCCGGTAACTCTTCTTTTTTCAGACCATAGAGGCCGATACGCTGACCGCCGGTAACGTGTACCGTATCGAGATTGAATTTTTCTGCCGCATCAGCAATCGCACGCAGTTCCTGTGGCGTGGTCATACCACCCCACATACGTGGAATAACGGAATAGGTACCATCACCCTGGATATTGGCGTGTGCGCGTTCATTGATAAAGCGTGACTGTGCGTCATCGAGATGCAGTTCCGGGAACTGGCATACCAGGTAATAATTGATTGCCGGACGACACTTGCTACAGCCGTTAGGTGTTTTCCATTCCAGGCTGTCCATTACCGTCTGCACCGACTTAAAGCCATTATCGGCAATTGCTGCACGCACTTCGTCATGGGTCTTGTCGGTACAGCCACAGATTGGCTTCAGGTGTGGAGCAGTGGAGTAATCACCACCAAGGACATGTGACATCAGCGATTCCACCAGACCAGTACAGGAACCACATGAGCTGGATGCCTTGGTGTGGGCACGTACTTCATCAAGGGTAAACAGCTTGTTTACCGTAATGGCATTAACGATATCGCCCTTGGTGACACCGTTACAACCACAAATTTCGGCAGAATCCGACATCGCGGCAACGCGGTTATCATCACCGTGACCGGAATCACCCAGATGCGCCTGACCGAACAGCAGGGTTTCGCGCATTTCAGAGATATCGGTACCATCACGCATCAGGTCGAAGTACCAGGTGCCATCGATGGTATCACCATACATAACGGCACCGAGTATCTTGCCATCCTTTACCACGATCTTGCGGTAGACACCCCGCGCCTTGTCCTGGAATACCAGCTCATCGGTGGTTTCATCACCCATAAAGTCACCAGCAGAGAACAGATCGATACCGGTTACCTTAAGCTTGGTCGATGTCAGGGTACCTTCGTAACGACCGATACCCATCTTGGCAATATGGTTGGCACAGACTTTGGCCATTTCAAATAATGGCGCCACCAGACCGTAGGTCACACCACGGTGCTGCACACATTCACCCACTGAATAGATGATCGGATCGTAGGTTTGCAAGGTATCGTTGACCACAATACCACGCTCACAGTGAATACCCGCCTCTTTCGCCAGCTTGATATTGGGCTTGATGCCCACCGCCATCACAACCAGGTCAGCATAGATTTCCGAGCCATCTTTGAAGCGAACCTTCTCAACCCGATCCTTACCGATAATAGCCTCGGTCTCGGCCTGCATCAGGAAGTGCAGACCACGCTCTTCCAGTGATTCTTTTAACATTGCCGCCGCCGAAGCATCGAGCTGACGTTCCATCAGGCGATCCATCAGGTGTACCACGGTGACGCTCATGCCCTGCTCCATCAGGCCATTGGCCGCTTCCAGTCCCAGCAGACCACCGCCGATAACCACGGCATGCTTGTGTTTCTTTGCCGTCTCGACCATGGTGTCCACATCCTTGATATCGCGGAATGCAATCACACCTTCAAGGTCATTACCCGGTACCGGAATCATAAAGGGATCAGAGCCAGTCGCAATTAAGAGACGGTCATAGGCTTCTTCTGTACCATCGGCCGCAATCACCTTGCGATTAACACGGTCGATCTTTGTTACTTCCACACCCTTGTGCAGGGTAATATTATTGTCCTTGTACCACTGCTCATCATTGAGCATGATTTCATCGATGGTCTTTTCGCCAGCCAGCACAGGTGAAAGCATAATACGGTTATAGTTTCCGTAAGGCTCGGCCCCAAAGACAACAATGTCATACATGTCAGCATCAATTTTCAGTAATTCCTCGACGGTACGAATGCCCGCCATCCCATTACCAATGACAACCAGTTTTTCTTTCATCCTGTACTCCAGATTTGATCATTTCTGGCCCATTCAATGGACCGATATTTTTGCTAGTTACCCAGGAGCAACTACCGTGCCAGAATATAAGAATTCGCTAAATATCAGCGTAAACTACTGATTTTATTAAAAATAAAAGATATAACCCCGGTAAAAGCCGGGAAAAGACCCAATCATAAAATGCGCTATACTGGTGCACAGAATTAGTGCATGCCCCAAATCAGTCACAAACTGAACGCTTTATGCGCCACGATGGTTCTTTTTAGTCGTGACATGGAAAAAATCCCGTGATATATACTATTTATATATGTCGAATATCGCTTCAGGAAAACCTATGAAAAAGCTACTTGTTTTTACCCTCTTTACCGCACTGCTTGCCATGAGTGGTTGTGCCCGTCATCGTGATGTCATTATCGATCCCCAGGGCGTGGACATGGCGATGTACCAGCGAGACCTGGCCGAGTGCCGTGAAATTGCCCGCCAGGTTGACTCAAAAGTGGGAGAAAGAGCCGTAGGCGGTGCTATCGTGGGCGCAATTGCGGGCAGTATTGTTGGCGATCACCATACTGCTGAAACCGGCGCCAAGCTCGGTGCGCTAAGTGGTGCGGTACGGGGTGGACGTGCCACCCGGCGTGAGCGTCTGCGTGTGATTAAAAACTGTATGCGTGGCCGTGGTTACCATGTTCTGAATTAACTAATAACTTTACGGCGTGTCTTGATCGGCAATGGCTGAATTACCTCTATTACAGAAATCAGGATACACTTTATTTCTTAATTTTTAGACTGGGCAGGTATGGAATAGAAATTTGAAAATGGAATACATTACTGCACCAGTATGAAGAAAAAGAATCTGATAAGTTTATTTTTCTGCACTGTTCTAGTGCATTAGTAGATAATGATTTAATAAAAAAAAGATATTTCTTCTATTTTTCAATTAGTTACAAAACTGGCACAGCCTTTGCTCTCCTAGGGGCATTATTCAAGTCTTTATGGAGCGACAAGGTATGTCTACAAACACGAGTAAACTCAACCTTTTATCATTTAGCGGCAAGATGCGTATCCTGCATTTAAGCTGGATTGCATTTTTTATCAGCTTCTTTGTCTGGTTCAACCATGCGCCATTACTTGGCATGATGCGTGAAACCCTGGGGCTGACACCGCAGCAGGTAAAGACACTGCTTATCCTCAATGTCGCACTGACCATACCTGCACGAATTATTATCGGTATGCTGGTGGATGCCTTTGGTCCCCGTCGCATTTACTCGATGTTACTGTTTGTCTCCAGCTTCCTCTGCTTTGGTTTTGCCATGGCCGATGACTTCGAGCAACTGGCACTGATGCGTTTTCTGCTCGGTTTCGTTGGTGCCGGTTTCGTGATTGGTATTCGTATGATCGGTGAGTGGTTCCCGGCAAAGCAGACTGGTCTGGCCCAGGGTATCTACGGTGGCTGGGGTAACTTTGGTTCTGCCGGTGCTGCAGTCACCCTGCCAACTGTTGCTCTTATGTTTGGTGGTGATGATGGCTGGCGCTGGGCTATCGCTTCGACGGGTTTTGTTGCCCTGGTTTACTCTGCGATTTACTTCTTCAGTGTAAGCGATACCCCGAAAGGTTCGACTTATTTCAAACCAAAGAAAAATGGTGCACTGGAAATTACCAGTCCGCTCGACTTTTTCCTTTACCTGGTCATGAATATACCGCTCTATGCTGCGCTGGCTGTTCTCACCTGGAAACTCAGCCCGGCAAATCTTGGTATGCTCAGTACTGGTGCCACCGATATCATCTATGCCATGCTCGGTAGCCTGTACCTTTTTCAGGTTATCCGCATTTACCAGATCAACCATCATGTTTTCAAGGAAAGCGTAGCGGAAATTGAACGCTACAAGTTCAAGCAGGTGGCAATCCTCGATTTCAGCTACATGGTCACTTTTGGTTCAGAGCTGGCCGTGGTCTCTATCCTGCCACTGTTCTTTATGGATACCTTTAAGCTATCTGCAGTAGAAGCTGGACTAATCGCCTCGGTCTTTGCCGGCCTTAACCTGGTAATGCGTCCGGCTGGTGGCTGGATCAGTGACAAGTTTGGTCGCAAGCGTTCACTGGCTATCCTGATGCTAGGCACTGGCGTGGGTTATTACCTGCTTAGCCTGGTAAACAGTGAATGGAGTATTTTCCTTGCGGTACTTATCGTGATCTTCAGTTCAATCTTTGTCAATGCCGGAAATGGCGCTGTCTATGCAATTGTACCACTGGTAAAACGTCGCATGACCGGGCAGATTGCCGGTATGGTGGGTGCCTATGGTAATGTGGGTGCGGTTACCTTCCTGACCGTGCTATCATTCGTTGATTCCAATATCTTCTTTCTGGTCATCGCTGCCTTTGCCATCATCGTCTTTGTATTGATTACCCTGTTCCTTGAAAATCCAAAGGATCAAATGGCCGAAGTACTTCCCGATGGCACGGTACAGATGATAGAGGTTGAATAAAACCCACATCGCTTTAAAATGAAATTATGCCAGATACACTACAGGTAAACTCAGCTCACTATAGTATTGCGGGAACCAAACCCCGCAATGAGGATGCCTGTGGTGTTTTTGTCCCGCAAGAGCCCTTGCTCACTACCAAGGGCATAGCTGCAGTCATTGCTGACGGTATGAGTACCAGTGATGATGGCAAGCAGGCCTCGGAGGGCTGTGTCAAAGGTTTTCTGAGTGACTATTTCAGTACCCCGGAAAGCTGGTCGGTCAAGAATTCCGGACAAAAGATTCTTTCCGCATTAAACCGCTGGCTGCATGGACAGGGGCAACGCAAGTACCAGAGCCACCAGGGTATGGTGACGACACTCAGTGCCCTGGTCTTCAAGTCCAATACTGCCTATATCTTTCATGTCGGCGATACCCGCATCTATCGACTACGTGGTAATGACCTCGAACAACTGACCAATGATCATCGCTTTGTTGCCAGCGAAGAAAAGACCTATCTGTCACGCGCGCTTGGTATCGATTTGCGAGTCGATATCGACTTTAAAAAGTTCCCGCTTGAAAAAGGGGATCTTTTTATTCAGGTAACCGATGGTGTTTATGAGTTTATCACTGATAACAATATAAAAAGCATTATTTCTCAGCAGCCGCAGCAACTGCAGCAGGCCGCTAAAGAAATTGTGGAAACGGCAGCCGCCAATAAGAGTGATGATAACCTGACCTGCCAGTTAATCCAGATTACCCAGTTACCGAGTGAAAATGAAAGCGAGTTTTATGAAAAACTGGTCGAGCTCCCCTTCCCACCACCACTGGAACCGGGGCTGGTACTGGATGGTTACAAGGTGATTCGTCACCTCTTTTCCAATAAGCGCACCGAGGTTTATCTGGTCGAAGATACTGAAACCGGGGACAAGGTAGTGATGAAAGCGCCATCGATCAATTACCAGGATGATCCGGAATATATCAATCAGTTCCTGCATGAGGAATGGGCCGGTAAACGCATTAATAACCCGCATGTACTAAAAGTGCTGGAAATTAAACGCAAGCGTACTGCGCTTTACTATATTACCGAGTATATCGAAGGTTCTTCCTTACGCCAGTGGCTGGATGATAACCCACGTCCATCCATAAACCAGGTACGTAAGTTTGCAAAGCAGATTGAACGTGGTCTACGTGCTTTTCACCGGCTGGAAATGATCCATCAGGACCTGAAACCGGAAAATATCCTGATTGACAGGAATGAAACCCTGAAAATCATCGACTTTGGTTCAGCCAAGATCGCCGGGATCGAAGAAATCTATATGCCACTGGAAGCCAATAATATTCTTGGCACCATTAACTATACCGCACCCGAATACCATATTGGTGAGCCCGGCAGTAATCGCTCTGATATTTTTTCACTTGGCGTGATTGTTTATGAAATGCTGACCGGCAGACTGCCTTATGGCAAGGAACTCAGTGCCCGTAATATCAAACGTGCCCGCTATATTCCCATCAAGCACTACAATCCGGGCATTCCTCTCTGGGTCGATAAGGCCGTGGAAAAAGCCGTAAGTATTAATCCGGAAAACCGCTTCAGTATATTATCCGAGTTTACCTATGCGCTAACAAAACCTGATTCCTCGCTCATCAGCAATGATTATGTTCCTCTGATGAAGCGTAACCCGGTTTATAGCTGGCAGATTATCAGCCTGGTGCTGTTTATCATAAACCTGATTCTTATCTACAGGCTCAACAGCTAAGGCCAATGCACTACCAGCCTCCTCCTGCTGAAAAGCTTTATTATAAATATATTGATGAATACCTGCTGGTAGTAAATAAACCAGCGGGACTATTATCGGTTCCCGGTCGCGGTGAAGACAAGCAGGACTGTCTGCTAAGTCGAGTGCAACAGGACTACCCGGATGCGCTGATTGTCCACCGCCTCGATATGTCGACGTCTGGACTCATTATCATGGCCCGCTCGAAAGAAGCGCAGCGCCAGTTAAGTATCCTGTTTCAGAAACGTAAGATAGAAAAAAAATATATCGCGGTGGTGAGCGGAAAACTGCTACCCCCACAGGGCGAGATCAACCTGCCGCTCCTTACCGACTGGCCAAGGCGGCCAAAACAGAAAGTGGATTTTATCCAGGGGAAACCTTCACAAACGATGTACCGATTACTTACCTATGATGACATTAATGATTGTAGCCGGGTTGAACTGACTCCTTTAACAGGACGTTCACATCAGCTACGGGTGCATATGCAGGCAATTGGACACTCGATACTCGGCGATGAACTCTATGCAGCGGATAATATTCAAAAAGCAGCCGGAAGATTATTACTTCATGCCAGTAAGCTGATATTTCAGCACCCTTTTACTAAAGAAAAACTTGAAATTGATTTAACGGCTGATTTCTAAATACCAGCCCGCTTTATTTATACATTGCCGCTTTCCAGAGCACCGATTGTCTGATCAGCCCACTTTACCGCTTCCATATAACAACTAAAATACTGAGGTGCATTGACCCCGAGTTTAACCAGCTCGGTCCATTCGCCCTGCTCATATAAAATAACATTGAGCAGTATTTCACCGTTTTCTCCTTCATGATCCAGCAATGCCAGTTTTATCGACGCCGATAATGCCAGTTCATCAAGCAGCTCAACCAATGGCTGATCCATTAAGGCATCCAGTAATGAGAGTAGTCCCACGGTAAACATCTGGCCACGGTTGCTATCACTTTCCAGCAATTCACACATACGCGCCCGTACCAGCGCGGTAACCAGCAATGAAGTTGGCTTGCCTTCACTGAGACGCATCATCAGAATCAGGTTGGTCCATTTACGAATAGTATCGCCGCCTACCATGGCCAGCGCTTCGTGAATCGAATCGATTTCCTTGCGCTGTGCAAATGCGGCGCTGTTGACATAGCGCAATAGTTTGAAAGTCAGGGTCGCATCCTGAGCCAGAGTTTTTTCGATTTCATTGAAGTCATAATCCGGCCGATTGATTTTTCTCAGCAGGTCTAGCACAACAAGGCGGTTCGAGCGTTGCCGTTTTTGCTGAACCAGTTGTGGCTTGCAGAAATAAAAACCCTGGTAATAATCAAAAGGCAGGGATTTACAGAACTCAAAAATTTCCGGTGTTTCCACCTTCTCGGCAATCACCTTTAGCGGGTATTTCCGGATAATATCCAGTTGCTGCACCACTTCATCTGGCTTAAGCGCCAGCACATCAAGCTTGACATAATCAGCCAGTTCAAGCAGTGCTTTATCACCCTCGCGGTATTGGAAATCATCCAGTGCAATCTGGTAGCCCTGAGACCTGAGACGTTTTAAACCAGCAATCACTTCGGCATCGACAGCAATATCTTCCAGTACTTCTAGCACCGTCTGCTTTTCATACATTGGCACCAGTGACTCATCGACAATAAAGTCACGCGTGATATTGATAAAAGCAAAGGAACTGCCCACCAGCTCATCGAAACCAATATCAAGGTAGCTGCTGAGGATAAGCTTTGTTGAGGCTGCCATCCCATCAGTAAATTCGGCTGTATCGACTTCCCCGGATCGGTACAATAGCTCGTAAGCCATAACCTGATTTTCCGCGTTATAGATTGGCTGCCGGGCAACAAAGATATTTTCCATACCGGTTTATAGTCCTTTTTCAATATCCGCAATAATGTCCTGGATGTTTTCCAGCCCAACCGAAATACGAATAAGCCCATCGGTAATACCGGCCTGCTGTTTTTCCTCCTCACTGAGTCGCCCATGCGTGGTCGTCGCGGGATGCGTGATGGTTGACTTGGCATCCCCCAGATTCGCGGTTATTGAAAGCAGTTCGGTTGCATCTATAATCTTCCATGCCGCCGACTGGCCACCTTTTACCTCGAAAGACAAAACGCCACTCCCGGCCAGCTGTTGTTGCTGTGCCAGTGCATACTGTGGATGGGATTCCAGCCCACAATAAAAAACCCGATTGATCTTTTCATGCTGTTCCAGGTATTGCGCCAGTTGCAATGCATTATCACTATGAGCTTTCATGCGCAGCGACAGGGTTTCCAGTCCTTTTAAAAATATCCAGGCATTAAATGGGCTGAGTGAAGGGCCTGCGGTTCGCAGAAAACCAAACACGGTTTCACCCACCAGTTCCCGGTTACCGACAACGGCACCGCCCACGGCGCGTCCCTGCCCATCGATATACTTGGTTGCGGAATGAATAACGATATCAGCGCCAAGTTTTAAGGGTTGTTGCAGTGCCGGCGTACACAGGCAGTTATCCACGATCAGCAAACAATCGTTTTCATGAGCCAGATCTGCAAGAGCACGAATATCCGCCACCTCGGTCAGGGGGTTTGAAGGTGTCTCAAGGAAAAGTATTCGTGTCTCAGGACGAATGGCAGCCTTCCATGCATCGATATCGGTAAGATTTACAAAGCTAGTCTCAACACCAAAGGGTTGCAGGTACTTATTGAACAGCACTACCGTGGTTCCAAAAATGGAACGTGAAGAGACAACGTGATCACCACTTTTCAACAGGGCAATAAAGGTGCTTAAAATAGCAGACATGCCGGAAGCAGTGGCAACACAGCTTTCTCCTCCTTCCAGCGCAGCAAGGCGCTGCTCAAAGGTGCGTACCGTAGGATTGGTAAAACGTGAATAGATATTGCCCTTGCTTTCGCCTTTAAATCGCGCCGCAGCTTCGGCGGCCGAGGGAAAGACATAGCTCGAAGTTGGGAAAATCGGTTCACTATGTTCACCTTCATTGGTGCGATGCTGCCCGGCTCGTACCGCCAGTGTTTCCAGTGCCCAGTTTTCATCAAAGTCTGACATTTATTACTCCGTTTGCATTCTGAGGTTATACCAGCAAATTATCAGGCAGGCACAAAAAAGGCCCGCTTTCGCTAAAGCAGGCCTTCACTTTAGCTGTATTTCTAACGCGCCCGCAAGCTGATAACAAATCGGCGCAAAACTGATTAAACACAGGTTAGGCGATGACAGTCCCATTGTCAAATACTTCAGGTATTATTGTGAATAGCAATAACCTCGTTGTCACTGTCGTCATCACCCCGGGCAGCATCATTACGCAATGCTTCGATATGTTGCAGGTATTTTTCATCGACATCACCCGTGACGTATTCCCCATTAAAGACCGAGGTATCGAACTCGGTAATCCTGGGCACCTTCTTCCGTACTGCTTCAATCAGGTCATCGAGTTCCTGGTAAAACAGCCTGTCAGCACCGATCTCGCGGGCAATTTCCTCGACATCTCGGCCATGACCTATCAGTTCATGCGCTGCTGGCATATCGATACCATAAACATTCGGGTAACGCACCGCCGGGGCAGCTGAGGCAAAGTAGACTTTTTTCGCACCGGCATCGCGCGCCATCTGGATAATCTGTTGTGAGGTGGTACCGCGCACAATCGAGTCATCCACCAGCAGTACATTCTTATCCTTGAATTCCAGTTCAATCGCATTGAGTTTTTGCCGTACCGATTTCTTGCGCTGTTTCTGTCCCGGCATAATAAAGGTGCGACCGATATAACGGTTCTTGATAAAGCCCTCGCTGTATTTTACGCCAAGCGCATAGGATAATTGCAGTGCCGCGGTTCGGCTGGTATCGGGAATCGGCAGTACCACGTCGATATCATGATCCGGAAACTGCTTGAGGATGGTCTTTGCCAGGTACTCTCCCATGCGCAATCGGGCCTTGTACACGGAAATACCATCGAGTATGGAATCCGGGCGGGCAAAGTAAACATGCTCGAAAATACACGGCGTCAGTTTTGGGTTCTTTGCACACTGGCGGGAGAATAGTTCACCCTGGTTATTGATGAAGATGGCTTCACCCGGCTCGATATCACGCACCAGTTCAAAGTCGAGTGAATCTATCGCTACCGACTCTGAAGCAACGATATGTTCTACGCCCTGTTCTGTTTCCCTTTTGCCAAAGGCCACCGGGCGAATACCGTGTGGATCACGAAAAGCCAGTATGCCCTGCCCGGTAATCATGGCCACCACGGCATAGGCGCCGCGACAGCGTTCATGTACTTTTTCGACTGCGTCAAAAATATTATCTGCAGAAATATCGAGCTTGTCGCCCAGGGTCTTTTGCAGTTCATGGGCAAAGACATTGAGCAGGATTTCGGAATCAGAGTTAGTATTGATATGACGACGATCCTGGGCAAACAGGTCACGCTTGAGTTCATCGGCATTGGTGAGGTTACCATTATGTGCCAGGGCAATACCGTAAGGCGAATTGACATAGAACGGTTGTGCTTCGGCTGAAGAAAAACAGCCCGCGGTGGGATAACGCACATGGCCAATACCAATATTACCGCGCAGGTTGATCATATGCCGGGTATGAAACACATCCTTGACCAGGCCGTTATTCTTACGAAGGTACATACGATCCCCTTCGCAGGTGACGATACCGGCTGCATCCTGACCACGGTGTTGTAATACTGTCAGACCATCATAGAGTGACTGGTTAACCGGGGTATGGCCAACAAGGCCAATGATTCCACACATAATTGTTTTCCTGCAAAGTAAAATTTAAATTCTATCAACAGTTCTAAATAAATGTTCTAAAATACCTGTCTCGTCAGAAAGTTCAAAATGGCATTTCGATTTCTGCAAGTAAAGGTATTCAGCCATTGCCGTTCAAGACACGCCGTAAATACATCCATGTAGGCTCTGGGCCCGCCTTGACCGCCAGGGATGGCGGAAATGCAATAGGATTGTCTGGAACAATCCTTGCCCCTGCGGCCCAAGGTCTTGAACAACAATGGCTTTCTACCTTCTGGACTCTCCTATATACCCTTGGCGCACAGGTATCTGGAACAGCAATTTAACCAGGCATCAATACCTGAAATACCGGGATATATCATCCGGTAATAAATCTTTTAGCCATGTAGCAATCACTTCAAAGCGGAAGAGGAAGAACGAATCATCCCACCAGTCCTCTTTTGGCAACGTGGTTAAACCCAGCAACATGACGATAATCGTGACCAGTAAAATGCCACGTAAAAAACCAAATACCACACCGATGGTGCGATCGACACCGGTCAGTCCTGCACGCTGTACAAACTGGGTGGCAAAAAAATTAATGATTGAACCTGCAACCAGCGACAATACGAAAAGAGTGATAAAGGCAGCCAGCAATCGTAAAGTAGGATCCTTGATAGTATCGGCATATATCTCGGCCATACCAGAAGAAAATGTCATGGCAATCCAGAGTGAAAGTAACCAGCCTGCCAGTGACAGTGCTTCCTTGACAAAACCACGAATCAGGCTAATCACCACCGATATCAGGATTATCCCCAGAACAATAAAATCTGCCAGTACCATGCCTTACCTTTTTATCCCATTTCAGGGGTGTTTGACCACAAGGCCATCAAGTTTAACTTTTTGTTTCAGCTTCTTTTTCAGTGCCACGGCCTTATCCCGGCTTGCCACTGGGCCAACGCGAACCCGGTAAGTCGCCTTGTTATCTTTTAGCAGCCGCTCAACAAAAGCGGCAAAGCCTTTTTTGCGCAGCTTTTCTTTCAGGCCGAGTGCGTTTTTACGCCTGGAAAAACTGCCCACCTGAACCGCCCAGACATTTTTTGTGATTGCCGGCTTTTTTTCCTCTTCACCCAGTGATACCAGTTTATCGACCAGCGAGCTTTCTTTTTGAGGCTTGATTTCTGGCTCGGCTATGCCTTTGGTGACGGGAATTCTGGGGGGATTCACCACTGCGGGCTGGCTTTTTTCAACCTCGTTGATATCGATATGGTGAATACTGGAGATTTTTTCATTGCGATCGGGAACATTACTGCCAAAAACCGGCATTTCCATCTCCCGGCCACCACTGAGTAACATGGGAATAAAAATCACCGCCAGGGCAACCAGGACGACTGCACCCACGAGGCGTTGTTTAAGGCGACCTTGTTCCACTTATCCTCCGCAATTAACCGCATAGCGGCCTGTTTGACTGAATTTATACACTATTATATTCCCGAGCGCATGGCGAATTCCACTGTAACAAATGAACCGAAAATAACCACCCGGTCTTCTGCTTTTAGCATTGATTTTACGGCCGCGATAGCCGCCGCCGGCTCAGGGTAAGTTATCACCATGGCATCTGACAGTGCCTCTACCGTATTTGCCAGTTTTTTGGCCGGCATGGCACGTGGAACGGGGAGATCACAGATCAGCCACTGATCGACCAGGGGAATGATCGCCTGCAGGGCACGGGCATGTTCCTTGTCGCGCATCATCCCCAGGATGGCATAGGTCATTCCGACACAAGGCTGTGCCTGCAGCATTTTCCCCAGCGCCGCGATACTGTCCGAGTTATGCGCCACATCATAAATCATGCTGGCCTCACCACTGTCTCGCACTTGCATCTGAAAGCGCCCCGGCAGGTCAACCGACAGCAGGCCTTCCCTGATCTGACGCTGGTTGACCGGGCATTTATGCTTCAGGCTTTCTATCGCCATCAGCACCCCGCTGGCATTCTCCAGCTGATGTTGACCGCGCAGTGCCGGTAAAGGCAAGGCTGTGCGAGCCTGTTCATCGTGCTGCCACTGCCATGACTGGCCGTCAGCCGATAAACTGAAATCAAAATTCCTGCCCCTGAGCAGCAAGGGTGCACCGATCGCGGTAGCATAGTTGTCGATGCTGCCGGGCAGTTCATTACCACTGAAGATGGCGGTTTTGCCGTGGCGCATAATACCGGCCTTTTCACGGCCTATGCTCTCGCGGTCATTCCCCAGCCAGTCAGCATGATCAATCCCAATCGAAGTGATCAGGGCAATATCGGCATCGATAATATTGACGGCATCGAGCCGACCGCCCAGCCCGACTTCGAGCAAAATAATATCCGGCTGCTGCTGGTAAAAAATATCCAGCGCGGCAAGAGTACCAAACTCAAAATAGGTCAGGGAAATTTCTGGCTCAAATGCTTGCCTTGCCCGGTCAATACGCTCAAAGGCCTCACAGATCCGTTCATCATCGACATTCTCGCCGTTTAAGCGAATACGCTCGTTGTACTTGAGGATGTGCGGTGAAGTATAAACACCCGTGCGATAACCTGCCGCATGATAAATGGCTTCGAGCATGGCAATGCTGGAACCCTTGCCATTGGTACCGGCAACAGTGATCACCGGGATGGCAGGTGGCGTGGGATGAAGCTGACTGAAAACCCGGCTGACGCGTTCAAGCCCAAGCTCGATTTCAGCTGGATGCAGGCCTTCCTGCCATTTCAGCCAGTCATCAAGGGAAGAAAAGCGCATTAGCCCGACATTCTCACAGATCAAAATCGCTAAACACAGAGGTCATCGAGGTTCACAGAGTTATATTTCTTCTCTATGAACCTCGATGACCTCTGTGCCTGGTTATTTTTAATTTTTTACACGGCAGGTTTTTGCATCATCATACTGAGCAGACTGGCAATCTTGTCACGCATATCACGACGATCCACGATCATATCAATTGCACCATGCTCTAACAGGAACTCACTACGCTGGAAACCTTCCGGCAGTACTTCGCGTACAGTCTGTTCGATAACCCGGGGACCGGCAAAACCAATCAGCGCATTCGGCTCGGCAATATTGATGTCACCCAGCATGGCAAGACTGGCTGAGACACCGCCCATGGTGGGATCGGTCATCACGGAAATATAGGGCAGAGACTGTTTACGCATCCGCGCCAGCGCTGCACTGGTTTTGGACATCTGCATCAACGAGAACAGCGCTTCCTGCATACGCGCACCCCCACTGGCAGAAAAACACACCAGCGGCAGGTTTTCAGAAAGGCAGACATTGACGGCACGCACGAAACGCTCTCCGACCACCGAGCCCATGGAACCGCCCATAAACTTGAATTCAAACGCTGCCGCTACGAGGGGCAGACCTTTTACCGCACCCTTCATGGCAATCAGGGCATCTTTTTCACCGGTAGCCTTCTGTGCCTGGCTAAGACGGTCTTTATATTTTTTCAGATCTTTGAACTTGAGGGCATCGACCGGCTTTAGATTTTCACCAATTTCAACCCGGCCTTCTTCGTCAAGAAACTTGTCCAGTCGCCAGCGCGCACCGACACGGGCATGCTGATCACACTTGGGACAGACATCGAGATTACGCTCCATTTCAGCCCGGTATAATACCGCGCCACAGGCACTACATTTTGTCCACAGGCCTTCCGGAACACTTTTACGTGACTCGCCATCAATGCGGATACGTTCCGGTAATAATTTGCTAAACCAATTCATCTGCTCA
>JALUTJ010000152.1 GCA_027057985.1 Chromatiales bacterium | reverse complement strand
GAAATCACATTGACGAAGCCGTCTTTCATTCCTACCACGATACCAAGGCCACCGAATTCACCACTGGTGCCTTCCTTGAGTTCCTTGAAGGCTTTTTTATCCAGGTATGCCGAATGTGGATCCAGCCCACTGAGCATGCCACGAATGGCATCCTCAAGCAGTTTCTTGTCATCCACTTCTTCTACATAGTTGCGCTTGATACGGTCGAATACTGCACTGAGTGTCTGGATATCTTCCAGCGGAATCCCTTCACCCACCGAAACCGAACGTGACAGCCCCTTGTCGGCCAGTACGCCCTGTCCTATTGCCAGCATCACGCCCAGCACCAGGCCAAATACAAGAATCAGGGAATTTCGTGTCATGCTTTTCATTGCGTGTCCTTTAAAATATCGTTTTCATGCTGACAAGGGGTTATTTAAGCACAAAGTATCATATTAATTGTTAAATTTTAATGCGAAATCAATCACTTGCCATACAAATTTCATAAAATCATATGTTTTTCGACATAAATCGAGTGGAATACGCCGATCCGGTTGTTAACTTCTAAACCAGCTGGCCGGATTACGTGGCTTGCCGTTATAGCGCACCTCGAAATAAAGCCCGCTCTTTTTCTGCCCACCACTGCGGCCAACACTGGCGATGATCTCGCCTTCCTCAACCCAGTCACCGGTTTCCTTGTACAGAGCCTGGTTATAGCCATACAGGGTCATATAACCATCGCCATGATCGATAATAATCAGCATACCGTAACCACGCAGCCAGTCGGCATAGGCTACCCGCCCATGTGATACCGCCCTGACATTATTGCCTTCTTTGCTGCGGATCAGTACCCCGTTCCATTTCAGGTTCGCGATCTCGCGTTTATGGCCAAAGAGTTTTTTTACCTTGCCCTGTACCGGCCACTTTAGATGACCACGGCGCTGGGCAAAAGTTTTACGTGCATCGATTTCTGTTAGCAGCGATGGCATGATTTCACGAATTTCATTGAGCAACTGTTGCAGCGCCTGCTCATCGGCAGCCAGTTTTTTCAGTCGTTGCCCCTTGCTGGCAATATCCTGTTCGATTTGCCGTAATACCTGCTGGCGCTGGATAAAGTCTTCTTCGAGTTTCTGTTTTTCCCGTCGCTGCTGTCGCTGCGCCAGTTCCAGCTTATGGGTTTCTTCTTTCACCCTGGCGGTAATTTTTTGCAAACGTTGTACTGTCTGCAAGGCCTGCTCAATCTGTCTGCTACGGGCCTGGTTGAAGTAATCGTAATAGGTCAGGGTGCGGCCAAGGGCGGCCGGGTTCTGCTGGTTCAATAATAACTTAAGGTATTCCTGGCGACCGATCATATAGGAAGCGCGTATCTGCTCAGCAAGAATATCGCGTTGTAATTTAAGTTGTCGCCGGGTTTGTTGTTGTTCTTTTTTCAGTTTACGCAGTTTGCGCTTCTGCTTTCGCAAATGGCGTTTGATTTTTCTTAGTACGTAGGCGCGATCACCAATGCGTATTTCAATCTGCCTGAGTTTTTTTGCAGTGGCATTTTTTTCCTGCTGCCTGGCTTCTATCTTTTCACGCAACAGCGCCATCCGCTGCCGCAACTGTTGCAGTTGCTGTTTCTTTTCTTCTCTTTGCTGATCGCTCAACGTATT
>JALUTJ010000151.1 GCA_027057985.1 Chromatiales bacterium | reverse complement strand
TACATGGAATTTCAAAAATTGCCCATGACATGGAAGATGTGATGGTCAGCTTTATGCAACAGGGGCAGTTATCGGCGCAGGCAAGCAGGAAAATATTACTTGAATACATTGATATTTTTCGAGATACCACAACCTCGTTACAGGAAAGTGACATCAACCCATTAGATATGGAGGAGTGGCTGGCACGGCTTCGCCAGTCAGTAATTGAGGATAGATTACAGGTACTGGTGGTTGAGCCATCTCGTCTTTATGTAGAAATGATTGCCTACAATCTAGAAGGATTAGCAGTAAACGTTACCTATGTTGATGACGGCCTCCCGGCATTGGATTACCTGCTACTCAATCAGTATGATCTGTTAATAGCCTCGATGGAGTGTCCTCGCCTGAATGCGGACTCGCTTGTTGCGGCCTTACGTTTGAGCCATAGTTCAAACCGGGATATTAAAACGATACTGATAACCTCTCGTCATGAAGAGCAAATCACAAATAGAGTAGATTTTGATATCATTATGGCTCGAAAGTCGGTCACGGAAGGGCAATTAAAGAAAACGGTCGAGAGTTTATTAGATAGTAAGTAAGAACTTACAATTATAAAAAGTCTTTAGAAATCATGGCGTTGTAAAATTCCTTATAATTACAATCGCTTATAAGACTTATTTTAATAATAACATTAACTTTTACCTGAATTTGGTCTAAACTGTGAAATGCGGCTCATTAAAAGGTTTAATATACAGTGCGCAGCCGCCGATATTATCTAAACTGAAACAAGATAGTGATATGTGAGTGTGTCGTTTTGCCTGGCTCGCGGCTGGCAATTTCGCTCCATGGAAAGGTAGTTAAAGATGCAGAAAATTCTTGTCATAAATTCCAAGGGCGGTTGTGGAAAAACCACGCTGGCAACCAATCTTGCCAGTTATTTTGTTTCCCAGGGGTTGTCAACGGCACTGCTCGATTTCGATCCACAGGGTTCCAGTATTCGTTGGCTTAGTCAGCGCCCCAAGTCCGGCCCGGAAATTTATGGGGTGCATGTTGCCAGTCGCAAAAACAATACCGGCGTAACCCGGGCATTCCAGAAGCGGGTGCCCCCGGAAACCGAGCGTATGATTATCGATGCCCCGGCCGGGGTTACCGGCTATGAGCTCAAGGAGCTGGTGCAAATGGCGGATACCATCCTGGTGCCGGTTTTACCATCTTCAATCGATATTCACGCCGTGACCCGCTTTATCGAAGAGCTACTGGTGGTGGCAAAAGTCCGTCAACTGGGGCTGAATGTTGCGGTGGTGGCCAACCGCGCGAAAAAGAATACCCTGACCTACCGTTCACTGGAACGTTTTCTCAAAACCCTGAAGCTGCCTTTTATTACCACCCTGCGTGATACGCAGAACTATGTTCATGCCGCTGAGCGCGGAATAGGCATACATGAAATGTGGGATAAACGCACCGAGAGTGACAAGGCACAGTGGCGTCCCCTGTTGCGTTGGCTGGAGGATGTTTATCCGGTGAAAACAAAGCGAAAAATCGCCCATTAACCCGTTATCGGGTGCGCAAAAGCAGGGGATAACCCCAATATCCCTTATATTTTTCTTTTCAGTCTTTAGCTGTTTCCATTTTATTTTTAAAGATTATTGAGCAGCGGA
>JALUTJ010000150.1 GCA_027057985.1 Chromatiales bacterium | reverse complement strand
CCTTGAATAGCAGACAAACTCAAAAAGCTATCTTCATAACCCACCCATGTGCAACCACCGGGCTTGTCCAACAAACCGGTTCAGATCGTGGTTCGTTCCTCACACGATCTAACCTAATTCGTTAGCTTTTTCTTGATAATTAAAAATACAAATGTGAAGATTGATAGCACCAAGAAAGAGACAATAAAATTAAGAATAGTTTCTAAATCTGATATCTCTTCAGCATTAGATGCCCCATACAGATCAGACACCCAAATAGCAAAGGATTTAGGGTAAGTAAAACCAAGATAATAATGGTAGTTTCCGAGAATGAAAGCTAATATAGTTGTCCCAGTTATCAACCAAATAATTAAATATTTATAGTTTTTCATTAGCCTCACCAAACCTTAACTTTTCCATAGCACTCTAAACCCACATCCGGAATTATTATCGTTTTTGTTCCCTTCAATAGCGAACGTACTACTTGGTAATCCGTCCAGTCATTAATAGTTATGCAACCTTTACTAATACCTAAAGGTCCACTCGGATGAAGGCGGAATGCTCCACGCTTTACTTGTTTGCAATAAGTTTCATCATCTATTTTATTATCAATTGCATAAAGCGCAAACCATGTATCCTTGTCATTAAATAAGTCTTTTAATGGCCCAAACAAGCCGCCAGACTGACGATCAAAAATATAGTAGTTTCCTTTCGGGATGGGACCTCTATCTGGTATACATTGCGATGTGGCTTTATTCACATGTTTTCCCAAACCAGAAAATGCTGGAAAAGACGAAGCACCCATTATAAAGCTGATCATGGGTTTGTTATTTAGCTTAAAACTACAATCAATCATAAGACCCTCCTTGTTTTTTATAAAGCTAACGTTTGAAATAACTTGACGGTTTTACACAGAGCAGAGCGATAGCGGCGCGGCGTGTAAAACCGGTCAACGTTAATTGACTTGTTATGTTCTAGCGCGTAAAGGCAAATGTTATCGTTACGCCATTAGTGTAATCTGTTACCTCAATAATCTTTGTGGCGTTAAAGCTATCCAGACGAACCCCTTTAATAGTGTTGTCTCCTGCATTATCTTCATTTGTGTATTTTAACCAATCATTAGCAGTTTGCTCACTTGGCCTACCTTGAGAGGATGTGTCTGTTTCATCTAATGTTATAAATACGCAGTTGCCAAACCTATCAATATCAAAGCCTTCACCTTGCAATGAAGTTGTACCTATTTTAGACAAATCACCATTGAGCGAATTTACTGTAATAATGCCTTTTGCTACCAATCCGTCACATACACTATTGTTTGAAAACATGCTGTAATCCCATGTGCCTATTAGATTAACCTTAAGCGTTGATGCTGTATCATCACCACTATCACTACTGCTCGAGCATGCTGAAATAATTGAAATTAACAAAATTATTATGATTTTTTTCATGATATTCTCCGGTTTTATTGAACATAACGCCTTGCTCACAGGCAATTCAAGGCGGCATGTTTTTGCGGTTTTTTTTGCAAAAAAAGTGCCGCTTTGAATTGTCCGGTGGAGCTACTTGTGTACGCCCGACATGGGCATAAACTGATGGGGTGTAAGTCCCCTGTAGGAGTACCTCCGTTGTTTCTCATAGAGACGATGATAACTACTAGCCG
>JALUTJ010000149.1 GCA_027057985.1 Chromatiales bacterium | reverse complement strand
ACCCGGCTCGCCGGACAGGCACTGGCTGCGCAGGGACTTTCGGACAGTGATGAAAAACAGGTGGATGAAGCACTGTGTCAGCAACTTGGACTCAGTGTTAGCGATGTCGAAGAGGCGCTACTGGATGTGCTACAGGAAGATGCCGCGCTGGAGGCCATGGCCAATTCCCTCTGTGCCTGAATCGTTAGTTTAAACCCGCAGTCCACCCAGCCGCTTCATTACCCGAAGCTTGTACCAGAAAATGCCACCAACAAAGCTCGCTACCAGCAGAAGTAGTACCAGAATAATGAGCGCCACGGGAGAACTCTCCTGGTACTGGCTGGCCAGTAACTCGGCACGTTCGCGCACCCATTGCTGACGTTCCGATTTAAGTTCGTCCAGCTGATCATTTAAAGCCATATTGGCTTTTTCCAGCATGGCCGCGGTATCCTTTCTGGTCGCCAGTTCTTTTTCGAGCTGCTGATACTTTTTCTTCAGTGCTTTTAGCTGGATGATTGAGGGCGGGTGCTCGGTGACATAGATATCCTTGATCCAGCCGATGACCCCCTTGTCAGTCTCGATTTTCATAAAACCATCACGACGTTCCAGTACCTTAAGGCGCATTCCGGTCAGAACGACCCCAATGGGCGGCAAGCCACTTTGTGGCTCCTTACGCACCCCGACGCGCAGGGTATCACTGATATAGACATAATTACTGGCAGCGGTTACCGGGGCAGCGAGCAAAAATAGTATTAGCAGCAGTAATGTGAGCATGGCAGCGTTTAGCTTTATCACGGTTGCAGTCTTTAAATGCGGAATAAACAACATGATTTTCCCTGAAAAATGTTCTACTCGTTAGTTTATCGGCAAACTCGAATGATTCTTTACCATAAAAGATATGCAATTTGCCTGCCGAATACAATTAGCCGCTTATAAAAACCGGGGCTAAAGCGCATTATTTATGTCTGCCCGGCCTCATCGAGCCAGAGCGCATCCGCGGTAAGCGTTAGCGTGACTTTTTTCAGACTCTGGCCTGCGCACGGGCCGCGAACACAGCGTCCTGTTTCCGGCTCGAACAAGGCTCCGTGCAAACTGCATTGTAAAAACCGGCCATCAAGGGAAAAAAACTGTCCCGGCTGCCAGTTCAGATTGGCCCCGGTATGGGGACAGCTGTTTTCATAGGCATAAAACTGCTGCTGGTAACGAAAGACAAAGGCATCTCGTTGCTGCCCATCAGCGCCAGTTAGAAATTCCTCGGCCTGTAACTCCGAGAGTTTTTCAATATCACAAATTTTATACGGCATGGCCGGTTTTTCTCCCGGAGAAACATGATTTAATGCATAAAAATAGCAAAAAAACAGTGTACAAAAAATTGTTTTTTGCCTGTAAATACAGGTATAGTAGCGTCAAAGCTTCTTTTTGGAAGGAAGCAATGAGCATACTCAAGAATAAAATTTAAGCTGATATAGCACTGAGTTAACTTAATCTAGATTATCAAAATAACCCAACCCTAATCCAGGAGTAGATATGGCCGCTAAGAAAAAAGCCAAGAAGAAAACTGCCAAGAAAAAAGCAGTTGCTAAAAAGAAACCTACGGTAAAGGCAATCAAGGAGCCGTATACCAAGTCGCAGTTATTCACCGAGCTGGCAGAACGCACGGAACTGAAAAAGAAAGAAATCGCGACTGTTTTCGATGAACTGGCCAGTATTATCAATGGCCATATTCGTAAAAACGGTGCCGGTGTCTTCACTGTTCCTGGCCTGATGAAAATCAAGGTTGTGCGCAAGCCTGCCACCAAGGCACGTAAAGGCATCAACCCATTCACTGGCGAACCGACTATTTTCAAGGCAAAGAAAGCCCGCAATGTTGTCAAGGTTCAGCCGCTGAAGGCACTCAAGGATATGGCGATTTAACTAAAGCCATTCCAGAAATAAAAAAGCCGGGAAACTTCCCGGCTTTTTTTGCCTGTCAAAAAGCAGTAACTAAAAACTCAGGTTGAGTGCGAAATACGCGCCCTGGTCAATCAACACGGTGCCGACGTTATTTCTGATGGTGGTATCAATCTGCTGGTAGCCCACGGCGATACGCGCCTGCGGCGTCACCTGAAAATTCATGTAGATACCAAATTCATTCAGGTTTTCCGCGTCGGCAAAAGTGACCACGCCCGGTGAGGTATAAAGATAGGCTCCAATACCAAAACCATTCCAGGACTCGGGTACCAGCAACAGGTCCCCCCCGATACCAATTGCCCCCACGCTGTAGGAACCTACCTGGGCAAGATAAAGCCGACCACCGATTGCCACCAGTATAGGTAAGGAAACGCTTTCACCTCGTACCATCAGGCCGGCATTTAACAGCGTATTTCCCTGCTGGCTATAAAGAAAACCGGCCTCCAGTTCCAGTCGGCCAAAGTCCTGGCCAAATGCCTCGGTCAGGTACATAAAACGGGCGGTATCATTGCTGAGCTGCATATTCATCTCTTCGGCCCGGCTCACCTGGCTTGCCAGCAATGCCATCACTATCAGTAAAATGCGTGGGAACATATCTGTTTACCTCTAAAAAACACCATGATTCAGGCTTTTATTCTATGCGAAAGCCGTGCCAAGGTATAGCCTGTATATTCAGCCGCTACTGCCGAAAAACCCGAAGAGAGTCGAAAAATATTTCTATCGCCTCTTTACTCCTGAGAAGCGTTGTTCATGACCTCCTCGATATCCCTGACAATTTTCTGCAACTGCTCAGCCGAATCGGTTATGCCCATGGCAGAAGACTTTTCATGGCGGTTATGAGCGACGAGATCAATTCGCTCCCTGACCTCCGGCTGTTGCTGGATAAATTCAAGCATGCTGGTGCGATCAATACGCAGCATATCCACCCGATTGATTGCCGATACCGTGGCCGCTCTTGGTGCGCCGGTAAGAATCGACCACTCACCGAAATAATCACCGGAATGCATCAGTGCCAGATTTATTTCACTGCCTGCCACCTCGTGCGACACACGTGCCGTGCCACGAATAATGATATAGAAATAATCCCCGGCTTCACCTTCATTCACGATAACACCACCCTGTGGAATACTGATGATCGTCGCCGCATCGATCAAAGGTTGTAATGTGGGATGATCGAAATGACGAAACAGATCCACGCTGCGCAGGGCAGTTTCACTTAAACGACGCTGGTAACGCTCCAGTATTGCATTGTATAACTCAGAGCGGCCGGTAATTACTTTTTCAAACACCTTACCGGGAATAATCAAAACCACGCTGGGTCGGGTTACCGTGACATTGGAAATACGCGGTGAGTCGAACAGCGCCGAGATTTCACCAAAAACCTCACCGCGCCTGAGCCAGGCAATGGGCACCTTCTTTTCACCACTGCCTTCACTTACTTCCACTTCACCCATCACGATAATAAAGACACGGCGATCATGCTCACCCTGTTTACACAGGCTCTCGCCAATGACCGCGGAATGTACCGAACCATGATCGATCAGGGTCTGTTTTTCTTCGCCGCTCAAGAGATCACCAAAGGCTGTCTGGCTATCGATAGCCTGCTCTATCACATCGTAAATTTTTTCTTTTTTATCCATCATTTTTTTCCTGAGTGGGGGGCTCCACGGCAGTGTAAGGTTTCCGCCTGAAAATAAAACCGGATAAGATCACAAATTTAAAAACACTTTATATATCAAAGCTAATGCGTACCGGTTTTGTGAAACTGGTTACAGCCCGTGCCTACAATATACTGTGCCCACTTCCATTTTCCCGTTGAGCACCTATAATGCAGTTCCATCTCAAACAAACGGAATAGCCGCATGCGAAAAAAAATCCTTACCCTGTTTTTACTGTTGTTTTCACTCACCTCTTTTGCCAGCCCGTTATTAAAAGACATTAACTGGCTGGAAAAGAACCTCGGTAAAAGCGGCATCCGGCTTATCGACATGTCGGATGATACCCAGTACCAGCGCTTTCATATTCCCGGTGCCATCCACCTTCCCTACTCGGCCATCAACCAGCGTAACAAGCAGGGCGTCAGCCTGAGCGCTGGCAAAGCGCACATCATCAAAATTCTCGGCCTGCTCGGTATTCGTCCTTCTGACCATGTTGTTATTTACGATGACATGGGTGGCCTGAATGCCAGCCGTCTGTTCTGGGAGCTGGAAAGACTGGGGCATAAAAAAATCTCCCTCATCGATGGTGGCCTGGTGAAATGGATTCTTGCCGGTAAAAAGGTGGTACAGGATTTCCCGCAGATCAAGGCAGTGACATACAATCCCGCCAGCAAAACTGCGCGCAATAATCTCAGCACACTTGACGATATACTTAACGGTAAGTTCAATTCGAAAAACCTGCTGATCGATGTTCGTAGCCAGGAAGAATATGCGGGTCACCCCCGCTATCCACGCAGCGGCCATATCCCCGGGGCGAAGTGGTGGGAATGGATGCAGTCGGTGGATTTCGACCATGCCTTTACCTTTAAAGACAGCAAGGCCATCCGGCAACAGCTGGCACAACTGGGGCTGAAAAACAGCAACACGCCGGTCACCCTGTACTGCCAGTCCGCCCACCGTGCCTCGCAGGCCTATTTCACCCTGCGGCAACTCGGTTTTGAAAAGGTCAGGGTCTATGATGGTTCAATGGCAGAATACAGCCGGGTGAAAACCGCGCCACTGAAAAAAGGCATGAATCCTTAAGCAAAAAAAAACCTTCCTCAGTGCTCAACGGGGGAAGGTTTAAACCAGGCAGTGCCTGAATAAAACCGGAAAAACAACACTGATACCAGGGAAATACACGGGGTATAAGACGAGATCAGGATCCTAAATCTAGTCACAGATTAGCTCATGCGCAAGTTTTGCCGGGAAAATATCGCTTTTTTTTAAACCGGCTCCTGCTCGCATTTTTTACAGTCCATTTCGCTACCAATGAATCGGGCCCGCTCCCGGGGTTTTTCCACCCACGGCCGATTGAACCAGGGCGGATTATGCCGCACATGGCGACTGTGCCCACAACTTAAGATGGCCACCCAGTCACCTTCCTCGTCCCGCTCAAAATCAATAATCATCTGCTTCATTTTCAGTCAGTCCCTGCAGCAACCCGGTCATCTTTCCTCTCTTTGACGCCGCTTAATCACGGAAATTATTAAACTGCAGCGGCATATCCAGCTCGGCTTCCTTAAGCATGGCGATGGTCTTTTGTAGATCATCACGTTTCTTGCCCGTCACCCGGACTTTTTCCCCCTGAATGGCCGCCTGTACCTTGAGCTTTTTATCCTTGATCATTTTCACAATTTTACGTGACAGATCCTTGTCCAGGCCCTGGCGTACCGTGACTTTCTGTTTTACCTGCTTCCCCAGCTTTGTCACTTCCCCGATCTCAAGACAGCTAATATCCACACCGCGGCGGTTCAGCTTACTCTGCAGGATATCCAGCATCTGCTGTAACTGGATCTCGGCATCTGCACTCATGGTAATAACGTCGTCGGCGCGCTCATAACTTGCCTCAACGCCACGAAAATCATAACGGGTAGTCAACTCGCGCCGCGCCTGGTCCAGTGCATTGGTCACTTCCTGGAAATCCACTTCTGAGACGACATCAAACGATGGCATGCTACTTCTCCTTCACTTGTTTAGGCATGGATTATGC
>JALUTJ010000148.1 GCA_027057985.1 Chromatiales bacterium | reverse complement strand
TAATGGCTGGGTTTCGATTATCGTTTACCCTGCCGGCTTTGCTCCAAGACGTGAATATATTGATGAAGCCGGTGTGGTTCATCGTGAACGTGATCAGTTACTCGGGGAATCATGGCAACATGGCCCGGTTATTCTCTCCTGGAATGATGTAGAAAATGCAGGGCGTATCGATGGTGAAAATCTGGTAATCCATGAATTTGCGCATAAGCTGGATATGCAAAATGGCAGTGCTAATGGTTACCCGCCACTGCATCCTGACATGGTGCATGATGACTGGGTTAAAGCATTTAGTGAAGGCTACCGGCATTTCAAACATGCCTGCAAAGGTCATCATGCCCATGGTTTCAACTGTTATGGCACCAGTTCAGCGGGTGAGTTCTTTGCAGTATTCAGCGAAATCTTTTTTGAACGCCCCGGCCTGATTAAAAAACATTACCCGGAAATCTATCATCAACTCTGCCTTTATTACCGCCAGGATCCTTCTGCAAGATTGAGCCAGTAGGAGAGCTTCAGGATTCTTCGGCCTGTTTTTCCAGGTCTTCTGCACTGGTGATGGGTTTTTCCATCATCTCCTTGCCCTGCTTTAACAGAAAATCGAGAAAACTCTTTGCCGCGAACGAAAGCTTTTTATCCCTGAGATGCACCGCGTACCAGCGGTAATAAAGCGGGAAATCTTTCACTTCCAGAATCTCGACATGCTTATGCGCCAGCTCAAGCCGCAGGTTATGTTCCGATAATACCGAAATACCCAGCCCGGCCATTACCGCCTGTTTAATCGCTTCACTGCTACCAAGTTCCATATAGGGGCGAACTTCCAGCCCATATTCTGCGTATAAGCGTTCGATTGCCTTGCGTGTGCCCGAGCCTTCTTCTCGCACCAGGAAACGCTCCTGCTGCAGATCCTCGAGTCGAAGATTTTTTTTACCTGACAGCGGATGCCCTACCGCTGCCACCATAACCAGCTTATTATCAACGAAAGGATGGGCTTCAACCGGCAGGTTTTCCGGTACCTGGCCCATAATCAGCAGGTCATCCTCATTGGCCTTGAGCCTCTCCAGTACCCGGGAGCGGTTAGTCACCTTCAACCGGGGTTCGACCAGCGGGTGCTGTTGCACGAACGCGCCAAGCAAATGCGGCATAAAGTACTTGGCCGTGGTAATCACCGCAATGCGCAGCGGCCCCTTGACCACCCCTTCCAGTGCCGCGGTGGATTCTCCCAGTGACATGATATTGCGCAGAATATACTGGGCAGAGTCATAGACTTCTTTGCCCACCGCGGTGGTATGCAAATTCGAGCCAATTTTTTCCAGCAGCGGGTAACCTATTGTTTCTGTAAGCTTTTTCACCTGCATGGATACCGTGGGCTGGGTCAGAAACAGCTCTTCTGCAGCCCGGGTATAGTTACCGAGCCGCACCACGGCTTCAAAAATCTGCAACTGGCGCAGGGTCACATGCCGGATCAGGTTTTTTGCCACAGAATAGACCATAGACTTTTCTCTATACAAATAATAAATATTATCGATTAGGGTTTATATCGTGGTTTTTGCATAATGTCCAGACGCGGATATTCCGCGATAGACATTTATTTAAAACCACTGGAGAAAATAATGGCTAAAACCTACGACGCGGGTGTAAAAGAATACCGCGAAACTTACTGGATGCCGGATTATACACCGAAAGAAACGGATATTCTGGCCTGTTTTAAAGTCACCCCGCAGGACGGTGTGCCTCGTGAAGAAGTGGCAGCGGCTGTAGCGGCTGAATCCTCAACTGGTACCTGGACCACGGTATGGACCGATCTGCTGACCGACCTGGACTATTATAAAGGTCGTGCTTATGCAATCGAAGACGTACCGGGTGATGATACCTGTTTCTATGCATTTATTGCTTATCCAATTGACCTGTTCGAAGAAGGTTCAGTTGTAAACGTAATGACTTCACTGGTTGGTAACGTATTTGGCTTCAAGGCCCTGCGTGCACTACGTCTTGAAGACATCCGTTTCCCACTGGCCTATGTCATGACCTGTAATGGACCACCCCAGGGTATCCAGGTTGAGCGCGACATGCTGAACAAGTACGGTCGTCCTCTGCTGGGTTGTACCATCAAGCCGAAACTGGGTCTGTCTGCCAAGAACTATGGCCGCGCCTGTTATGAAGGCTTACGTGGTGGTCTGGATTTCACCAAGGATGATGAGAACGTTAACTCTCAACCATTCATGCGCTGGAAGCACCGTTTCGACTTCGTAATGGAAGCGATTCAGAAAGCTGAAGCAGAAACTGGTGAGAAGAAAGGTCACTACCTGAATGTAACTGCACCAACCGCAGATGAAATGATGAAGCGTGCCGAGTATGCCAAGGAAATCGGTGCTCCTATCATCATGCACGATTACCTCACTGGTGGCTGGGCAGCGAATACTCAGCTGGCTCAATGGTGTCGTGATAACGGTATGCTGTTACACATTCACCGCGCCATGCACGCGGTTCTCGACCGTAACCCACACCACGGTATCCACTTCCGTGTACTGACCAAGATCCTGCGTCTGTCGGGTGGTGATCACCTGCACTCAGGTACCGTTGTTGGTAAGCTCGAAGGTGACCGTGATGCAACTCTGGGCTGGATCGATATCATGCGTGACTCTTATGTTAAAGAAGATCGTTCACGCGGTATCTTCTTCGACCAGGACTGGGGCGCAATGCCAGGCGTACTGCCGGTTGCTTCCGGTGGTATCCATGTATGGCACATGCCAGCACTGGTTAATATCTTTGGTGATGACTCTGTACTGCAATTTGGTGGTGGTACGCTTGGTCACCCATGGGGTAATGCTGCTGGTGCCGCTGCTAACCGTGTTGCAGTTGAAGCCTGTGTTGAAGCGCGTAATGAAGGTCGTGAACTTGAGAAAGAAGGTAAAGACATTCTTACTGCAGCAGCCAAACACAGTCCTGAACTTGCAGCAGCAATGGAAACCTGGAAAGAAATCAAGTTTGAATTCGACACTGTTGACAAGCTTGACGTATCACACAAGTAACATTGTTAGCATTAATTAATTTAGGAGCATTAAAATGCAAGACTATCAATCAAGCTTGAGTGATCCCTCAAGTCGTAAATTTGAAACGTTTTCTTACCTGCCTGAGTTCACACCAGAGCAGATCAGAAAGCAGATTGAATACATCGTCAGCAAAGGCTGGAACCCGGGTATTGAGCATACTGAACCTGAAAATGCCGGTGGTCACTACTGGTATATGTGGAAGTTGCCAATGTTCGGTGAAACCGATGTCGATGCAATTCTCAAAGAAGTGGAAGCCTGTCATGCAGCGCATCCAAACAACCACGTTCGTCTACTGGGCTTTGATAACTTCGCCCAGTCAGCCGGTGCGTCAATGGTTATCTACCGCGGTAAAACCGTTTAATTTACCGTTGTTATAACCCGGTCCCGGTCACCTTCGGGTGGCCGGTTCCTTTATTACCAAGCAGGAACAGTTATGAGTAAACCGGATAAATATGTTGGTGTTGATAAAGATATCAATGGTGGCATGACAACGATTGGAAAAATTATCCGTGATGCCTGGGTGTTTGAACTGATACCCGAAAGCGAAACCTGCGCAGGATGGAATTTAGCCGGTATTGATTCACTGTTACAGAAAGTCAATGCCGAATGGGACAAATACGGCTGTCTGGTCAGCAACCTGCCTGAACCATTAGCCAAACGCCATTACGAGATTCATCAGCAGGCCATTGAAAAGGCCAGGGCCGCAGGCTGGTCCGGTGAACTTGAAACCGGCGATGAAAAATAGCAATTAACAAAATTGCAACTTACATAGAATTAACAGGTGTCATTATGTCTGATATGAGTGTAGATCCACAACAGTACATTATTAATAACGAACCTTACTACGAAGCTGTTGGTAATGAAGTTGAATATTACGAAGCAGCCTACAATGTACGCATGCCAATGATGTTAAAGGGACCCACTGGTTGTGGTAAGTCCCGTTTTGTTGAATACATGGCATGGAAACTCCAGCGCCCACTGATTACCGTGGCCTGTAATGAAGATATGACAGCCTCCGATCTGGTAGGACGTTTCCTGCTGGATAAAGATGGTACCAAGTGGCAGGATGGCCCACTGGCGACTGCCGCCCGTATTGGTGCTATCTGTTACCTCGATGAGATCGTAGAAGCTCGCCAGGATACCACCGTGGTGATTCACCCCTTAACCGATCACCGTCGTACTTTACCCCTGGATAAAAAAGGTGAACTTATTGAAGCGCACCCGGATTTTCAACTGGTTATCTCCTATAACCCGGGTTACCAGAGCCTGATGAAAGATCTGAAGCAATCGACCAAGCAACGCTTTGGTGCACTCGACTTCGACTACCCGGAAACGGAACTTGAAGTTGCCATCGTGCATAAAGAATCCGGTGTTGATAAAGAGATTGCTGAAAAACTGGTTCAGATTGCGCATCGTGCCCGTAACCTCAAAGGCCACGGCCTCGATGAAGGTATTTCTACTCGTCTGCTGGTTTATGCTGGTCAGCTGATTAGCAAAGGTGTAAGCCCCGAAGCGGCCTGTAGCATTACTATGGTTACACCATTAACCGATGACCCTGATATGCGCGACACCCTGAATGCTGCCGTACAGACTTTCCTCGGCTAATGTACATTCAGCGTGTTGTTGATCCGTTAATGGTATCTTGCCATGTCATCTATTAAACTTGAAGATTATGCCGACTTCCTGGAGCAGGCTGTTCCCGAGATTAAAGAAGTCCTCGACAGTACTTTCCATGAAGCGGCTCGTATCATGTCGCCTGCCGGTTTGCAGGATTACATGGATGGTGCACGTGCATTAAGTAATCTTGGTCGTGGTCATGACCTGGTAGTGACCTATCTGCAGGAAATGCCGCTGGTAGTAAAAGAATGTGGCGAGGATATTATTCCTGATGTCATCACTGCGGCGATGAAGGTCTCCTCCATGACTTCGGGCGAGGTGATCTCATTGTTACTGGCAAGCCTGCCTTCCGCTTCGCGCCATCTTGGTGATGGCCAGTTACTGCGTGGTTACCTGACCCTGATACACCAGCTTGCCTCTACCGCGGCTCGTGGTCTGCGCCCCATGCTCAATCACATGGATGAACTATTATCCAAGCTGACATTGAGTGGTTTAAGACGCTGGGCCAACTTTGGCGCAAAGGCATACCGACGTGACTTCAATAACCTGACTTCCTACTTTAACCTGGAGTCGGCTGACAGTCGCGCCATGCTGGAAAAAGAGCGCCGTGGCATTCTGTTTGTCAAAATACAGCGCAAGATCAATTTCTACCTGCGTGCCCTGTGGGGACGTGATTTCTTTTTACGCCCGACCGGTGCCGACTACACCGATTTTCGTCCCTATATCGAAGATCGTATTCTGCACATGCCGGATGCGCTGGATGATCTCGGCGATATTGCCGGGCTTGAAATCTACCGTGCTACCGCGGCGCACATGGCCGCCCATCTTATGTATAGCCGTACCTCTGTTTCGGCAGAGCAACTCAGCCCGGCACAGATGTTTTTTGTTGGCCTGCTCGAAGATGCACGGGTTGAATACAAGGCCGTTAACAGTTTTCCGGGGCTAAAGAAACTCTGG
>JALUTJ010000147.1 GCA_027057985.1 Chromatiales bacterium | reverse complement strand
CCGCTACCATGACACGCAGTGAGGAGCATCAAAGATTAGCGTTTTGTAATATTGCAATTTGTTAGTATGATGACGCCACCAAGAGGGGGATGTGACATGACATTAATAAAAAAACGTCATTTGGCAATTACGCTATTGCTAGGCACGGTAATTTCCAGCCGGGCGCACGCAGCCGGTTTTGCGCTTATCGAAGACAATGCAAGTGGTCAGGGTAACGCCTATGCTGGTGCTGCCGCAATAGCCAACGATGCATCAACAATATGGTTTAATCCTGCAGGCATGATGCATTTGCAACGCGATGAGATTGTAGTGGCAGGGCATCTGGTAGTGCCAAAATCTGACTTCAAAAATGGCAACACTGTAGATGGTATCGGCAATCCGGTCAGCGGCGCTGAGGATGATGGCGGTTTCAACGCCATGGTTCCTAATTTTTATTATGTGAACACCATCAATGATGAGTACAAGTTTGGTTTTGGTGTCACTGTGCCTTTCGGTCTGGCAACGCGTTACGATGATTCCTGGGTGGGTCGTTATCATACGGTTGAAACCGACCTGCGCACGATTAACCTGAACCCGAGTATCGCATACAAGGTTGATGACAAGCTTTCTGTGGGCGGCGGGATTAACATTTTGTTTGCCGATGTAATTCTCACCAGTGTGGTGGATTTCGGCGCGTTGATAGGTTTGCCGCAGAACGCCGATGGTTTTGCTGATCTGGAGGCAGATAACTTCAGCAGTCCGGATTTTGGCTTCAACCTGTCATTGCTTTACCAGCTGGATGATGCGACACGTATCGGGCTGGCTTATCGGTCAGAAATTACCATCAAGGTGGACGGTACTGCAGATTTCAAGGTGCCCAGTGTTGCAGCTGCTATTCCTGCGTCAACCGGTGCATTTGTAGATACTGGCCTGAGAGGCGAGGTTGACCTGCCGCAGTCCCTGTCGCTGAGCGTGGCGCATGAGATGGATAAATGGACGCTGCTGGGAGATATAACCTGGACTGGCTGGAGTTCGTTCCCCGAACTGAGAATAATTTATGACAATGCCAATCAGCCGGATTCAGTCACTACTGAAGACTGGGAAGACAGTTTGCGTTATTCGATCGGCGCCGATTATCAGTATCGTGAAGATATGGTACTGCGCGCTGGTATTGCCTATGATGAAACACCTATACCCAATGCAACAAGGCGCACCCCGCGTATTCCCGGTAATTCACGTCGCTGGTTGTCATTCGGTATCGGTTATGAGCTCAATAAAACCATGTATGTCGATTTCGGCTATTCGCATCTGTTTGTGAGCGACACGGCTATCAACAACACCTTTGAAAGCAGCCAGCCCGCTTTGAACGGCACCATCAACGGCACTTACACTGCCTCAGTCGATATTCTGAGTGCACAGTTAAGCTGGAACTATTGAGGAGAACGAGAATGAAATATACAAGACTGATACCTGTATTGTGTTCTGCTATAGTGCTGGCTGCCTGTGAATCGGAGCCTGGTTCAACAGTAGAAGACTCTATCGTACCGGCTGACAATGTCAGCACATTCAGTGGATTCGATCCGGCCAATTCGCTGATTCCATTCCCGAATAATCTTTTATTCAAGGATACACTGGATGGTACGCTGAATATTCCGTTGACCGG
>JALUTJ010000146.1 GCA_027057985.1 Chromatiales bacterium | reverse complement strand
CGTGTCGATGACGGTGCCTTCCATTTCAATATGTTCTTCTTTCGCCATGAATCTCTCAAACCACTGTTAAAAAATCAGGCGCAATAATGCCTGAAACTGGCGAAAACATCAAAGCCTGATGGCTTTAGTGCGAAAAATTTTGCTGTAAAAGGGTTATGCGGGAATTTTACACCATTCAATCGGCTGCCAGACCACGTGCGGGTGGGTGGCTTCTTCCGAGATGACGATATCCATTCCCAGGAAATGTGTCAGCTTGTCCAGTTCCTGGATTTCAGACAGTTGTTCTCTCAGGGTCTGAAAGTGCTCGGGTGAAATATACAGCAGGTTGGCAGGGTAGCCGTGGCTTTGCTCATAGTTATGTGCCAGGTGGTAGAGAAAACTTAGCATGGCGCACCTCCAGCTATTTGTTGAGGTTAACAGTAGTCCTGTTTACTGTATCGGCTGTTTTCCGTGCTGTTTAATTAAATATAGCTCAGATTTGTGACAGCATTGTTAAACTTTGCGTCAAATAAGAAATAATGTGCGCTGGATCGGTGAAGTTAAAACAGGTCGATTTCGCCACTGGCATTTTCATCAGTGACTTCAAAACGCCTTTTTTCCTCGACCAGTTTACCCAGTAGCTCAAGCAGTTCGGTACTGGCGGCCTCGGCACTTTGCATATTGAGTAATAACTGATCCTGTAACTCGATATTATTTTTCCAGTCGCCCCGAAGCATATTCAGCATTACGGTAACATACAGGTGAGTGGCGCGGTGAGGCTGATCGATAAGGGCATAACTTGGTAGATGGCTATAGTTACTGCCGCCTTCCTCAGATTGCATCCAGTGGGTAAAGTTACAGCTTGTCTCATCGATATTGACCTGTTGTGCCTCGATAGAATCCGGACCAAGTTCAATGGCGCGGTAGGCGCGTTGCATTAACAACACATGATCGATCTTGGCAAGTGTCAGCGAGGTAATCATGCGCGAATGGGCAATGGATTCAGAGGTTCGCTGTGCGACATCCGAGAACTCGCTGAAGTTCTGATCAAACTCGGTCACAAGCTGATGCGAGACACTGCTGAATTCCTCGATATGGGCAGACTCATCGAGAATATTTTTACTGGAGTCCATAACACGGGTAATAATGTCAGTGATCTTTGTGGTGGCATGCTTGGTATTGTCCGCCAGGGAGCGAATCTCATCTGCCACCACGGCAAAGCCCCGGCCATGTTCACCGGCACGTGCCGCTTCTATTGCAGCATTCAGGGCCAGCAGGTTGGTTTGATCTGCAATACTTGCAATAAAAGAAATAATTTCGGAAATTTCGGCACTGCTTTCTTCAAGTTGAACCGAAGAAGATTTTAGCTGGTCGATACGGCTGACAATCTGGCCAGTATTTTCAATAACTTTCGATACGGATAATTTACTTGCAAGAGCGCTATTGGCGGCGTTTTGTGTGGCATTTTCAACCTGGGTCAGCTCACCATTGACCACACCAATATCTTCCTGACTGGCTGACAGGTTTTCCAGCAGGTGTGAGGTTTTCAACTGACTGAGCTTGCTATAGAGATTACTGATATTTTGTTGTACCGATTTCTGGCGCATGATATCAAACGAGAAACGGATGCTTTCAAGTACTTGTGAGTAGTCGCCATTCAATCCC
>JALUTJ010000145.1 GCA_027057985.1 Chromatiales bacterium | reverse complement strand
CTTTTTACTTTGTGCCGGATGGGTCCGGTAGCCATAAAGATAATTTTCTGGTGGCCATCCTGTCTTTCCGGGGTGGCGGTAAGGCCAAGCACATATCTCGCCCGGACTTCGTTCAATACCATCTCAAAGCGCGGTGCGGAGACGTGGTGGCATTCATCAACGATCACATGTCCGTAATCCTGAACAATGGGAGAAACAGTATTGTCTTTCTTGTTTATCAGGGTTTGATACGTGGCTATATCAACGACACGGGTGGGTTTTTTCTTTCCGCCGTGGATGACACCAATCTCAGTTTCCGGCAAAAACGTTCGTAGTCTTTCCTGCCATTGATCAAGCAGTTGGCGGCTGTGCACAAGAATGAGCGTATTGGTTTTACGCCTGGCTATTATTTCGATAGCCGTCACGGTCTTTCCAAACGCTGTGGGCGCATGCAGTATGCCCGTGTCATGCTTGCATATTGCCTTAACGGCTGTCAGTTGGTTTTTTCTCAAGGTTATCATTGGCTTTATGTTAGAGAGTTTGGCGCCCACCTCACGTTTGTCTTCAATCTGTACGTCGATTTTGTGCTCTTTCAACAACGCAAGCGCATCATCCAGACATCCGCGTGGCAATGCCAGGTAGCCACGCTCAATACGTGCGCAAGAAATAAATCGTGGGATGCCGTGGGTAGAAAAACGAAGCGCCTGGGTTTTAAAGAAGACCGGATTCGAAAAGCTGGCTAAACGCCGCAATCTTGCTGAGAGGGCGCTTGGCAGCGCTTTCAACTCAAAGTAAATGTGGTTGGCCAGCGTTAACGTTATCTGTTGTGGCGGGTTTTCCAGAACCAGTGGATTGGGTTTGGCTGTTATCTCCCAGGGTGGTCGGGTATCGGCAACATTCTGCTCCGAAATCAGAATTGAGTTGAAGGAAATCTGAGGTAGTATCTTATTGAGTTCCTGCCTTGAAAGTCTCTTCATTTGTGCCAGGTGCTGCCATTGATCTTCAATGACATTCAATTCTGCATCGACAAATGAGCTATTTCCCGCTTGTCTGGCTTTTCTCTGAAGTGGCAGAGCAATCAAGTTGCCAAATCCTCCTTCGGGCAGAATGTCCTGATTGGGAAACAATCTGTCATAGGAGTCGAAAGTCAGATTAGGGTAAACCTCCATGGCTTTATCAAGGAGACCAAATCCCAGCAAGCGTGCTTCATTTGCGGGAATTTTTTCATCAAAGAATATCCATAGGTGCGCGCCATTTCCTGAACGTGAAATCTCGACTGCGTGCGGCACCCTGTATTCGCTACAAGCTCTGGCGATCGCTTTTATTTCATCTTGCCAGTTTCCTTTATCGAAATCGACGGCCAGCAGGTAGCAGGTATTGTCCTGTAGCAATGGATACAGGCCAACAACCTGTTGTCCCGCCAGGTGGCGATAGATGACCTGATCGGTTAATTCACTGAGCTGACGGTGATTGCAGTCCTGGCATTTGATCTTTGGCTTATTGCAGATCCCCTGTACCCATTCATTGTTACAGGCGACGGAATACCCGCTTCTTCCTTGTCGATTTTGCCAGCGATTGGCAAAAATGTCGGTACGGCCACGAAACAGGCTTCTGAAAATCGCTATCTTTTGCTCTGGAGAAAATGAGTCCGAAACCGGTGGCGCTGGT
>JALUTJ010000144.1 GCA_027057985.1 Chromatiales bacterium | reverse complement strand
GTGTTTCATCTTTAACGCCACTGGTCGCAATCCTGAAGGCGCTGACAGCCCAGTCAAGATAATCCTGTCTGTCAGCTTTACGCAGTGGTAAGCCTTCGCGCAGGGCTGCTTCATCAATCTGAATGACCTTGATACCAGCGGATTCGAGATCACAGACCTCATCACGGATTGCCAGCGCAAGTTGACGGCAGGTTTCGGAACGTGCTTGATCATCACGTACGAAAGACCAGTTAAGTATGGTAACCGGGCCGGTTAACATGCCTTTCATCACTTTATTGGTACGGGACTGGGCGTACTGACTCCACGCTACTGTCATTGCCTGTGGCCGCTGTATATCACCAAAAATAAGTGGCGGTTTGACACAGCGGGACCCATAAGACTGAACCCAGCCATAGCGGGTAAAAGCAAAGCCCTCAAGTAGCTCCCCAAAATACTCGACCATGTCATTGCGTTCCGGCTCGCCGTGCACCAGTACATCAAGACCGATTTGTTCCTGTTTTTGAATAACATGATCAATTTCTTTTTTCATTGCCGCCTGGTAATCCTGTTCCGATATTTTCCCCTGCCGGTAATGGAGTCGGGTTTTTCTTATTTCCGCAGTTTGTGGAAAGGATCCAATTGTCGTGGTTGGGAAAAGAGGTAGCTTGAGTCGTGCCTGTTGCAGTGCTTTCCTGTTTTCAAAGCTGCTTGCGCGTTTTGTCATAGCTTCGCTAATATTGGTACAGCGTTGTTTTACATCGGGATTATGAATGCGGCTGGAGCTGCGACGGGAGGCAATGGCTTTACGCGCGGCTTGGAGTTCGGAGGCACAGGCGGCCTCACCTTTATCCAGTACGGTTTTCAAAACTGAGAGTTCATCGAGTTTTTGTCGTGCAAAGGCGAGCCATTGTGAAATTTCTGCATCAAGTTCCTGCTCCTGTTCAAGATCAACCGGTACATGCAACAGAGAACAGGAAGGTGCCAGCCATAAGCGATCACCCAGTTTGTTATGCAGCGGTTTTAGCAGTTCGAGTTGAGCATCGATATCAGAACGCCAGATATTACGGCCATCGACAATACCTACCGATAAAACACGGTATGATGGTAGCCAGGTCAGCAGTTGATTGATTTCATCTTTCCCACGTACCGCATCGATATGCAAACCATCCACAGGTAACTGGCAGGCCAGTCTAAGATTCTCTTTTAATGGTCCAAAGTAGCAGGCGAGTAAAATTTTTAAATCTTTTACAGGCAGGCGGGTATAAACCGATTCAAAAGCCTGTTGCCATTCACGCGGCAGATCCAGGGCAAGGATGGGTTCATCGATTTGCACCCATTCGACCCCCTGGGACATCAGCCGTTGCAAGATTTCAGAATAGGCTGGCAGAAGCCTGTCCAGCAGGGACAGTTTATCGAAGGACTCACCCTTCACCTTGCCAAGCCAGAGATAGGTCAGCGGGCCGGGAATAACGGGTTTTACCGGGTAGCCGAGAGCGAGTGCTTCACTGACTTCCTCGAACAATCGGTTACCATTGAGCTGGAAAGCCTGATCTTTGCTGAACTCAGGGACGATATAGTGATAATTGGTATCGAACCATTTGGTCATCTCACTGGCCGCGACTGGCTCGGAATTGGGAGCGCGTCCGCGTGCCATGCAAAAATAAGTATCCAGTGCCGTGGTCGTGCCATCGTTACCGAAGCGTTCCGGGATCACGCCAAGCAATACCGATAAATCCAGTATTTGATCATAGTATGAAAAATCACCCACGGGTAACCAGTCAATACCGGCTTCTTTTTGTAATGCCCAGTTCTGTTGCCGAAGTGTTTGCCCGGTTTGCAGCAGGCTGGCCTGATCGATTTCTCCGCGCCAGTACGCTTCCAGTGCCTTTTTCAGCTCGCGCTGTGCGCCGATACGTGGAAAACCCAGATTGTGCAGGGTGGTCATGATTTTCTCCTAATGATGTTGATGATTGTGTTGGGCAGCGAGTTTGCAGTAGTTAAAAAAGTGAGTAAACTTCATGTTGTTCATAACTAACATGAGGTTCATTAATGTATCTGGAACTTCGGCATCTACGTAGCCTGCAGGCGATCGATCAGTGTGGCAGTCTGGCTCGGGCAGCTGAGCAAATGCACATTACCCAGTCGGCGCTGTCGCATCAGGTAAAGGGACTGGAGGCCTATTATGGTACCGGTTTGTTTCTGCGCAGTACCAAACCCTTGAGTCTGACCCCGGCCGGGCAGGCCCTGGTGAAACTGGCGGATCGGATTTTGCCGGAAGTACAGGCCGTTGACCGGCAGTTACGGGGTACCGCTGCCGGGCTGAGCGGACGTCTGCATATCGCTATCGAATGTCATGCCTGTTTTGAATGGCTGTTGCCGGTGCTGGATCAGTATCGACAGAAATGGCCGGAGGTGGAAATCGATATCCGGCCTGGCCTGAGTTTTGAACCGATCACCGCATTACAGAAGGGTGAGGTGGATGTCGTGATCAGCTCTGATCCACAGCCCCATAAAGATTTGCGTTTCGTTCCCCTGTTTGAATATCAGGCGTTACTGGCACTGGCACATGATCATCCATTAACGGCAAAAGAGTATATCCGGCCTCAGGATCTGGCCGGGCAGACACTGGTGACCTATCCGGTGGAGAGGAAGCGGCTGGATGTTTTTTCACGTTTCTTGCAACCGGCGGGGATAGAGCCTGCCGAGGTACGCGAAGCGGAACTGACTGCCATCATTTTGCTGCTGGTCACTACGCTCAGAGGGGTGGCGGTATTACCGGACTGGGTTTTGCGGGAATCGATGCGGGATAAGCGGCTGGCGACGCGGCCATTGGGCAGGGCGGGTATGCACGGTACCCTGTATGCCGCGCTACGGGAAAATGAAAGTGATGCCGCTTATTTACAGGGTTTTATCGAACTGAGTCGTGCTGCGATGCAATAAAACTATTGAATCTTTGTTTTATCTCGAATATATTGTATAGAAATTCCGTATTAACCACTACATGTTGTGTTTTACAGGGGAACCCGGTGAGAATCCGGGACTGTCGCGCAGCGGTATTGGGGAACGAACGTTACAGCGTGTAAACGCAGGCCTGATTGAATCAGGCTGTGGCGTGAGGCAAGTTGTCAACTTGTGCCCCTGAGTCCGAATACCTGTCGGAATGAGAATGTCCGGTTCCAAAGGACATGCTTAACTGAGCCTCGCGTCAAGGTCACAGTATGAAGACATTTCCTGCAAGTGTATCGTCTTGCCGTTTTTGTTCTCATTCTCCTGATCGCCTGGCTCGATCTTTTGATTCAGGGGGAGACATGCAGACTAACGCGCAATTAGCCAGTAACAATACCAACAATAAAAACTATTCACATATCCAGGTCATTCGTCGTAATGGCGAGCTGACAGCTTTCGATAGCAGCAAAATCCAGGTCGCCATTACAAAGGCTTTTCTTGCCGTGGAAGGAAGCCAGGCCGCAGACTCGCATCGTATTCGTGATATTGCTGCAGAATTGACCACACAGGTCACCAGCAGCCTTTTCCGCCGCCTGCCAGAGAATGGTACGGTGCATATTGAGGATATCCAGGATCAGGTCGAGCTGGCACTGATGCGTAACGGGCATCACAAGATTGCCCGAAGTTATGTGCTCTATCGTGAGGAGCATGCACGTCAGCGCAGTGAAGCGGTGACCGAGGAAGAACATCAGCATACAATCCGCGTGACTCTTGCCGATGGTACACAACAGCCATTGAATACGCGTTATTTACAGGGTGTCATCGCAGAAGCTTGCCATGGTCTGGATAATGTGGACAGTGAAACGATTATGCAGGGTGCCTTGCGTAATCTGTTTGATGGTATTGATGAGCAGGATGTTTCTACCGCACTGGTAATGAGCAGTCGTGCACTCATTGAACAGGAACCGAATTATTCATTCGTTTCCGCCAGGTTGTTGCTCAACAGTATGCGCCAGGAAGCCCTGCGGGCACTGAGCAAGACTAACCTGCCTCATATCGACCAGCAGGCCATGAGTGAACAGTATGCGGATTATTTTGCCGACTATATTCAGTATGCCGCTTCACTTGAGCTGCTCGATCCGGAACTGACGCGTTATGATCTTAAGCAACTCGGTAAAGCAATCAAGCCGGAGCGTGATCTCAAGTTTACCTATCTTGGTTTACAAACCCTGTATGACCGCTATTTCATCCATGCTGACAATAAACGACTTGAATTACCACAGGCTTTCTTTATGCGGGTGGCAATGGGACTGGCAATCAATGAAATCAACCGCGAGCAGCGGGCGATTGAATTTTACGAATTGTTATCATCTTTTGATTTTATGAGTTCCACGCCGACACTGTTTAATTCCGGGACACTACGGCCGCAATTATCATCCTGTTATTTGACCACAGTCGAGGATGACCTGGAAAAGATATATGATGCCATCAAAGATAATGCACTGTTGTCCAAATTTGCGGGTGGACTGGGTAATGACTGGACACCGGTAAGAGGTCTGGGTGCTCATATCAAAGGCACCAATGGTGAATCACAGGGCGTGGTGCCATTTCTCAAGGTTGCCAATGATACCGCGGTTGCCGTAAACCAGGGTGGTAAACGCAAGGGTGCGGTTTGTGCCTATCTTGAAACCTGGCATATTGATATCGAGGAATTCCTGGAATTGCGAAAAAACACCGGGGATGAACGCCGCCGCACGCATGATATGAATACGGCAAACTGGATACCGGATCTGTTTATGGAGCGGGTGGCTGACGATGCCGAGTGGACGCTGTTTTCGCCCGACGAAGTACCGGAGTTACACGATCTTGTTGGTCAGGCTTTCAGAGAACAATATGAAGCCTGTGAAGAAAAAGCCGATCGGGGTGAGATAAAACTGTTCCGGCGCGTATCAGCAGTTACCTTATGGCGCAAGATGCTGGGACAGATTTTCGAAACCGGACACCCGTGGATTACATTTAAGGATCCCTGCAATATTCGTTATACCAACCAGCATGTGGGTGTAGTACACAGTTCCAATCTGTGTACGGAGATTACTCTGCATACATCTAAAAAGGAGATAGCCGTCTGTAATCTTGGTTCGATCAACCTTGTTACGCATATTGATGAGAAGGGACTGAATCATGAGAAGATTCAGCGTACGATTAATACCGCAATGCGTATGCTGGACAATGTGATTGAATATAATTATTACGCCGTACCACAGGCGCGAAATTCCAATCTGCGGCATCGCCCGGTGGGTCTTGGAATCATGGGCTTTCAGGATGCACTGTATAAACTCGATATGCCCTATGCCTCAGCAGAAGCCGTCAGTTTTGCGGATGAATCAATGGAAGTGATCTCCTACTATGCAATTTCTGCTTCAGCAAGCCTGGCTGAAGAGCGAGGGCGTTATTCCAGCTTTGAAGGTTCTTTATGGAGCAAGGGTATCCTGCCTTATGACTCATTGAATCAGTTGCGTAAGGAGCGTGGTCGCTTTGTTGATGTGGATGATTCGATAACACTGGACTGGGACAGCCTGCGTGAGCGTGTGATGAAAGTAGGCATGCGTAATTCAAACTGCATGTCGATAGCTCCCACGGCAACGATTTCGAATATCTGTGGCGTATCCCAGTCGATTGAACCGACTTACCAGAACCTGTTTGTTAAATCGAACCTTTCAGGAGAGTTTACCGTAG
>JALUTJ010000143.1 GCA_027057985.1 Chromatiales bacterium | reverse complement strand
CACTTTCGCACTCCGAAAAAGGCCAGTTTTTCACAAACTGGCTTTTTTATTTCCGGGACTTTATCTCATTCTATGCCCTCATAAATTACGCTGTTTTTGAGCTGCGGCGTTGTATTGTATAGTGCTGAACACCGTTTATCTGGCCTGCAAAACGCTGCATCAAGCGCAAGCACACAGCAATGAACAAGCAGAATTATTAACTATAAACCGCCCGCAACAGGGTCGTTGAATGCGAGGAAAAGAAGCATGATAAAACCAATAGGTTCAGACGAATTACAACCACTTTTCGTCTATGACGATGCCGAACACGACAAACTCAGCAAAGAAGCCGAATCACTGCCCTCGGTTGTGATCAGCTCACAGGCAGCCGGTAACGCAGTTATGATGGGTGCCGGTTACTTCAACCCGCTCAAGGGCTACATGAATGTGGCCGATGCCATGGGTGCAGCCGAGAAAATGACCCTCAGCGATGGTTCTTTCTTCCCGGTACCGGTCATGTGTCTGCTGGAAAATGTCGATGCCATCAAGGATGCCAGCCGCATTGCCCTGCGCGACCCGAATGTTGACGGTAACCCGGTTATCGCGGTGATGGATATCGAAGCCATCGAAGAAGTTTCCGATGAGCAGATGAAAACCATGACACAGAAGGTTTACCGCACCGAAGACATGGAACACCCCGGCGTAGCAGCATTCAACAGCCAGGGCCGCTTCGCTGTGTCCGGTCCTATCCAGGTTCTGAACTTCAGTTACTTCCTCGATGAGTTCCCGGATACCTTCCGCACTGCGGTTGAAATCCGTAATGAAATCAAGGAACGTGGCTGGAAAAAAATTGTTGCCTTCCAGACCCGTAACCCCATGCACCTTGCGCATGAAGAACTCTGCCACATGGCGATGGATCGTCTTGGCTGTGACGGCCTCGTTATCCACATGCTGCTGGGTAAACTCAAGCCCGGTGATATCCCGGCACCGGTTCGTGATGCTGCCATTCGTAAGATGGTTGAACTGTACTTCCCACCGAATAGCGCCATGGTAACCGGTTACGGTTTCGACATGCTCTATGCCGGCCCACGTGAAGCCGTACTGCATGCTTACTTCCGTCAAAACATGGGCGCAACCCACTTTATTATCGGTCGTGACCACGCGGGTGTTGGCGACTACTACGGTGCCTTCGATGCCCAGACTATCTTCGATGAAGAAGTCCCTGAAGGTGCACTGGATATCGAAATCTTCAAAGCAGATCACACAGCCTGGTCGAAGAAACTCAACAAGGTTGTGATGATGCGTGAAGCTCCCGATCATGAAAAAGATGACTTTGTCCTGCTTTCCGGTACCAAGGTACGTGAAATGCTGGGACAGGGCATTGCACCACCAAAGGAATTCTCACGTCCAGAAGTGGCTGAAATCCTCATCGAGTATTACCAGTCTCTGAATAAATAATCCGAGCTGATATTCTCAGTAAAAAGCCGGTATCATTGATACCGGCTTTTTTATTTCTGCATAATTTTAGTCAACTTTCAGTATTTAAATGCTAAAATCCACGACCACAATCAATCGAGAAGGAGATTTGTTTTGGCATCTACCAGCGCACGTGTTTATTTCGCTCTTTCGGGCTATAACTTTGATCCGGAGATTGTTACCGAGGTTCTGGACATGGAACCCACTTCGATGAATTCTGCCGGGGTACATGCCAGCGCCGATAGCCCAGCGATCAGTACCTGGGAATATTCAACCGGTACCGAGCGGGATAATATCGATATCTATAATATGACTGGCAAACTTATCGAAGATATCGAACCGGTAAAAGACAAGATTCTTAAGGTGATTGAAAGCCATAATCTCTCACCCCGCTTTGTCGCTGTGCTGCGTCTTTCCTGCGAGGATGAAGCTTTGCCTGACCTGGCTTTTGGTGCCAGAAGTATTCGCTTTATGTCAGAGATCGGGGCGTTTATCGATGTGGATTACCGCCTGATCAATAAATAACGATCACGTTTACTGTCGGCTCCACTACGCTTGAGCCGGCCTACACTATTACACCGCAAAGTCGCTGAGAACGCAAAGGTTTATTCTGTGCTCGTAGCAGGATATTTTGCAGCAAAATGTTATGTGCGACGTCGATTTCAGGGATGAAATCGTCGAGCGGCCAGGGATGGCGCATAGCGTGTCGTGAATAACGTTTTGCGAGATAAATATCCAGTAACAAGATATTTATTGTCAGGCTGAAGCCTGACCCTACCACTCGACACACATATTTCTTTGCGAACTCTGCGTCTTGGCGTACTTTGCGTTTATTCCCGAAGCTCAAAGTAGCTCGCGGGTTTTAGTAATCCATTCATCACAATGCGCCTTGATGGATGGCTGCATGGCATGACTAAAGCACTCGATAATCACCTCGAATTCCTCTGCGGCTTCCTCGGCAATGGCCTTATCCTGCTTTAGTTGTGCCAGCACACTTTGTGCTGTTGCCTTGTTGACTCGGCAGACGATCGCAAGGTGAATGGAAAGCTGTAACTGCATGCACTTGCTATGCGCCGCTTCGTAGGCACGGATGGCTTCTTCGATACGATCCGGGTTGTCTTCATTTTCACCCAGGTTTTGCAGTACGGCGCCTCGGTTATTCTGTGTTGCCATCAACTCCATGCCGGTGTACTCATCATCCAGCCCGGTCAGGGCATTTTTATAGGCGACGACGGACTTTTGCAGTGTGCGATTACCCTTGAGCAGCATACCATGAGCATGAAAACTCGCACCGAGCTGGTGCATGGTTAAGGCCCATTCCACCGGGTTATCATTTCGGTTCCAGACCAGCGAAGCATTGGTATAGGCATCGACCGCAGCCTTGTAGTTCTTTGCGCTATCCTGCATTCTCGCCAGTTCCTGCGCCGCGGTGCCGAGGGCATATTGTGCCCATGCCCACTGCTGTGGATTTTCTTCCTGACTATAGCTTTCAAGCGCTGCGTTCAGTGCATCGATAGCCTGCTGATAGAGCGCCTGGTTTGGATCATTCTCGGCCTGGGCAGCAAGAAAAATACCCAGGGTAACGTTGAGTGCAGCCTGATCATTTTCTGTTTCTTTTAAACTGCTCTGTAATGCCAATACCGCCTCGGCCAGCAGTTTTTTATCATAACGATGCAGTTCCAGGTTGCCCTGAGTAAAGACATAGTTGTCGAGATGAACTGGGCCACTACCGGGCAGGGCGTACTGCTGCAGCTGACCGGGATAGAGGCTATCATAGTGTTGCAGGGCTCTTTGCACCAGGTGGTTACCTGGGAAAATAAGGTAAGTCTTACTGTACTTCATGGATACTCGGTCCTGCCTCGATCTCAGGGCCCTGATCTACAGTACCACCAGCCTCGATTTCTTCTTCAGTGGCATCGCGCACATTCAGTACTTCGAGTTTGAAGATGATGTCACGGCCACAAAGTGGATTATTACCGTCAACGGTGAGGGTTTCATCATCGATACGGGTAACAATAAAGCGCTTAGATTCACCCTTTTCATTTTCCATAACGATGGTGGTACCTACCTCGCGATACTCTTCTGGTACGTTTTCCAGCCGGTCGGTAAAAACCAGTGACTCGTCACGTGGGCCATAGATTTGATCCCCGTTGATGGGCACCTCGATGGTATCACCTATGGTACGGCCTTCCAGTTCAGCTTCCACTTCTTCGGACAGCACTTCGTTGGTGCCGTGTACATAGCCAAGCGGGAACTCAACCTCGGTCAGTACATCACCGGTTTTTTCATCAACGATACTGTAACGCAGCTCAACGTACTTATATTTTGCAATAACTTCAGTAATAATTTCTGACATGGTCGCTGTCTCTAAAATAATGTTGCACTGAAGATTTTCACGGCACCATCTTCATAACCGAGCACCAGCCGTCCCAGCCATTCACCATCTCTTTCTTTGTGATACTGACGGAACAGCACCGTGACATAGTCATCACGGCGGATTGTGCCAATAACATCGTATTTCTTGGAGAGATTGGTTGCCAGATCACTACGCGCGAACTGCTTGCCAATTTCCATTTCATTGGCGCTCTGTCTGAACTGGCGAGAAAAATTCTTGATAAACATCAGGTAATTCTTGTTATTGGAGTACTTAATCAGATCTTCCCACCAGGGCTTTGCAATTTCGTAAAGCTCTTCATCTGTTTTTTCAGTAATACTCTCGGTGTCACTCATATTCATACCTGCTACTTATTTCTATTGATTAATATCACCTGACTTTGTCGGCTTATGCCGACATACAGCCTGCTGATTCTGGACAGATTGTCTGCCGGCGCGGCCGGCAAACACTTTACTGTACAGACGAAAAAAAGACCAATGAAAATTGGTCTTTTTTTCTAAATGACGCTGTACCGGGCCGAAGCCCGGGACAGTTTATCACGCTGGATTAAGCAACGTCTTTGCTGCTGTCTTCATCATCAACCAGATGATACAGCGGTGCTTTTTCCATTGTGTACTCACCGGTCTTAGGATCGCGGCGAGAAACAGTCAGTACGTGCCAGTTTTCATCATCGAGTTTCATATGATCGCCACGATAATAATAACCAGGCCAACGTGTTTCTTCACGGAACAGTGTGTGCTGGATTACAGCTTCTGAAGTCATAATACGATGCTTCAGTTCCCATGCACGCAGTAATTCGTGAATGTTTTCTGCTGCGATGCCGCCGTCCCAGTCTTCTTCCAGAAGCTTGAGCTTCTTCAGACCGATGTTCAGCAGCTTGTCGTTAGTCATGTAGCTTACAGTTACACCACCACAGTACTCATCCATCAGCTTCTGCAGACGATCCAGACCCTGACGTGGGTTAATGTAGTGAGGGTTTACTGTACCCGCAGTGATTGCGTTGCGGTAAACCTTGTAAGTTTCCATTGGCTTGTAGATTTCTTCCTTACGCATCTGAATTTGCGCATCAGAAACCACGATACCTTCAGCTTTTCCATCATCGATGTACTTACAGGCATCTTTCGCAGCCAGACGACCTTCAGTGAATGAACCTGAAGAGAATGCGTGTGGAGTACCACCTACCGCATCACCCGCACCGAACAGACCTTCAACAGTGGTCATACGGTTGTAGCCCCAGAAGTACTCTTTAGGAGATACGTCTGCAGGACCAGAACACCATGCACCACAACCTGTTGCGTGTGAGCCCATTACGTAAGGCTCAGAGGTGGTCAGTTCAGGGTTTTCGTACTTCGGATCCACGTCGGTTGCTGCCCAGAGTACAGCCTGACCTACGGTCATACCAAGGAAGTTATGCCAGCCAATCTCTTCGAGATGTGGATCCTGGAAGGCTTCCATGGTCACCATGCGAATCGGACCACGACCCGCGTTTACTTCGTTGATGAAAGCGTGGTTACGCAGACATGTCGGAATTGGACGATGAGTACGGTGAGATGCTTCAGGATCCAGGTATTCCTTACCTACCATCTTCTGCAGGTCAGGGAACCATTTTGATTCATACTCTTCACCATAACCGTTCTGAGTATAGGTTTTGAGATGCAGGAAGTAAGCACCAACCGGACCGTAACCGTCTTTGAAACGAGCCAGTACGATCTTGTTTTCCATCTGAGTCATCTTGGCACCCGCACCGATCAGCAGACCGTATGCAGAACCGGAAGACCATGGTGCGTACCATACACGACCAGCACCTTCACCCAC
>JALUTJ010000142.1 GCA_027057985.1 Chromatiales bacterium | reverse complement strand
CTTAAAAGACTAAGCGGATAGGTTAAACCGATTATGTTATTTATTGAAATCGATACCGAGACGATGACCCACTTCCTCGTAAGCCTCGATCACCCCGCCGAGTCCCTGGCGAAAGCGATCCTTGTCCAGTTTTTCACGGGTTTTACTGTCCCAGAGGCGACAGCCATCCGGACTGAATTCATCGCCCAGTAGTAACTCACCCTTGAAACGGCCAAATTCGAGCTTGTAATCCACCAGCAGCATGCCAGCATCAGCAAAGAGTTTTTTCAGTACCTCGTTGACCTGAAAAGTCAGCTCTTTCATCTTTGCCACTTCTTCATCCGTGGCCCAGCCAAAGGAGCGGATATGATAATCATTGATCATGGGATCATGCAGGGCATCGTTTTTGAGAAAGAACTCGAAGGTTGATGGATTCAGATCCATACCCTCTTCAACCCCAAGACGACGACAGATACTGCCTGCGGTGATATTACGCACCACGCATTCGATGGGAAGCATATCCAGCCTGCGTACCAGGGCTTCGTTATCGGAAAGCAACTTCACATGGTGGGTTTTAATCCCGGCCTGTTCCAGCTTTTCCATAATAAAAGCCGTGAACTTGTTATTGACCATACCCTTGCGATCGAGCTGTTCCATCTTCTCACCATCAAAAGCCGAAGTATCATCACGGAACTCGATAATCAGGTAATCGTCATCATCGGTCAGGTAAACGGATTTCGCCTTACCGGCATACAGTTCTGCTTTTTTTTCCATACTGAAACCTTTTTAGTCTGATTCGCTTTAACTGCGGTTATAAATGATGACGTAAAACCCGCCATTCCAGCCCTTCATCCTGCGAGGCAATATCGATCCATGAGGCATCGGCGTCAATGGCTTCGCTCAGGGTATCACGCGCCAGCGCCACGGTATTGTTCTTCTCACTGATATGGGAAGCCACCAGGTACTGTAAACGCGAGGTATCGATACTGTGTAATAGATCTCTTGCCTGCTGGTTATTCAGGTGCCCATAGTTCCCGGCCACCCTTCTTTTCAGGCTATCGGGATAGCTGCCACTGGCCAGCATGTCACGATCATGGTTGGCTTCCAGCAACAGGGCATCACAGGCTGAGTACTGCTGTTCGATATAACTGGTTATCGAACCGACATCGGTCAGCAGACCCAGTTGCCAGTCACCATCACTAAAGACAAACTGGCAGGGCTCTTCAGCATCATGCGGCACCGCAACCGGCTGTACCTGGATACCATCTATCTCAAAGCCCTGGTGAATATCGATGCGCTGCCATTGTGTCAGGCTATCCAGACCGGCTGCCCTGGCCGTACCCTGGCTAGCATAAACAGCAATATCATACTTTCTTGCCAGCCGGGCAACACCGGCAACATGATCCGAATGTTCATGCGTTACCAGAATAGCGCTGATCTGCTGCACCTCTCTTGACAGCCGTTGCAGACGCATTTCTGTTTGCTTGATCGAAAAGCCGCAGTCAACCAGTAACGCCGTACCATCCGATTCAACAATGGTACAGTTTCCTTTGCTGCCACTACCGAGAGAAGCAAATTGCAAATTAATATCTCCGGGGCTTAATCAAGATACAGTTTCATATCCTTCAGCAACTGTTCAACAAAGCGTTCATTGGCTTTGGCACCCGTAGTTTCGAG
>JALUTJ010000141.1 GCA_027057985.1 Chromatiales bacterium | reverse complement strand
TGAAAATCATCTCGCTCCAGGACATCAGGAAAACCGAACCCGGACAAAATGCACCACATCATTCAGCCGATAATACTCTCGATGGTGCAATACAGGAAATCGAAGACGTGTTTAATTACTATAAACATGAAATGGATGATTAGGTATATAAACCCCCCTCTACTCTTTATGCTTAATAAACTCAAGCCATAACATCGAGCAAATTAAAACTAATCATAATGACCATCGATTGCAAAGATATAGTCATTATCAAACGTAATAATAACACGGTCTTTCTGGCTTATGCGCCGAGACCATAAGCCAGAAAGATTATGTTTTAATGGTTCAGGTTTGCCTGTACCGTTGACAGGATCATCATTAAGCATTTCTTTCAATAAACGGCATAGTAGCTTTTTATCTTTACTATATCGAGAACTAACAATTGACAGAAACCTTGTTTCTACCCGTTTTCTTCGATTGGTATAGTGCGATATCGGCGGCTTCGAATATCTGTTCTACGCTCATCCCAATTCTGGCTTCAGTTAAACCAATACTTGCTGTAACCGGGATTTCATTACCGGTATGACTAGCTGCGATATTTTTTCTTAGCCTTTCAGCATAAATTTTTGCGCCGTCAAGATCAGTATGTGGTAGAACCAGTCCGAATTCTTCTCCACCAAGACGGCCAGCAATATCGTATTCTCTGGCACTGTCTTTAATTATCGCTGCGACCCGCCGCAGCACCTCGTCACCTGCGGCATGGCCATGTGTATCATTGATGTTCTTGAAATGATCGAGATCCAGAATCAGCAGGGACATGGCACTGTCATAGCGTTCTTTTCTTGCCACCTCCTGCGAAAACTGTTCCAGAAAATATCTTCTGTTCGGTAAACCGGACAGATGGTCGGTATTTGCCATGACCTGTAACTCATCATTGGCCTTTTGTAATTCTTCTTTTGCCTTTTCGAGTTTGTCCTGGGTGTTCTTTAATTCGGATATGTCTCTGAATACAATCAGATACCCTTCAGCTTCTCTGGAAAGGGCAGAAATATTCGTATTCAGTGCCTGCAGATATTTGTTGTTCAAAAAAAGTTCTGTTTGTGTATTTTTTACAATCCTTGTCGCCATATCATTATCCTGTATCAGTTCTAAAAACGGCTCACCATAACTTTTCCCTTTTTTTCTATCGAAAAGTCTGATCGCAGCAGGATTCAGATCTATCACACGCCGATCAATATCAAGTACCACGATGGCATCCTGCATATTCTCGATCAAAATAGTTCGGGCAATCGGTGCAAGTTGCAGGTAGTGGCCTCTTAAAACAACCCAGGCGAACATGAGTATAGAGAAGGAGAATGACAACGACACGATATCAAGGTCTTTGATATCAATCAGACCAATAAGATTATTGAAATTAGCCAACAGGACAAGTAGCGGAGAGATTATAATCGCAATCAGTTCCTGCTTATACTTAGGATGCCGCAGATATTGTATTGCTGCCAAAAGTGTTGCAATGCCGATAAGAAAATAGGAATATGCAATATGAACCGGAAACCAGGCGCCATGCTCAGCGATGACAGTAAATGCCGTGAAATCAATTTTCTTCCAGATCAGGTGATGAGTATCATTGCTCATTGCCAGAATGAAGGTGATTAAAGGAATTACTGACAATAAGGCA
>JALUTJ010000140.1 GCA_027057985.1 Chromatiales bacterium | reverse complement strand
GAAGTGATTGTTGTTCCTTCAGCCTTTACCGCGATTACCGGGGCGGCACACTGGGAAGTGCTGTTACGGGCACGGGCAATTGAAAACCTGAGCTACATCGTTGCGGCAGACCAGGGTGGCTACCATGTCAATGGTCGTGAAACTCATGGCGACAGTATGATAGTCAATCCCTGGGGAGATATCCTGCAACGGCTTGAACATGGTACGGGCGTGGTTACAGCTGAAATTGATATCGATAGTCTTAAACATCTTCGACAAACATTCCCGGTACTGGAACATCGTAAGATGATCTGTACCCTGCATAAAGAGTGAATTATGAATCACATTGATACGGCAAACGAAATCCTTCTTGCGCCTGGCGGGCTGGATGTAAATGATTTACAGAACGTGCTTGACCACATGATGGGACATAGCATCAACCGGGCTGATCTGTATTTCGAGACTTCACGTCATGAATCCTGGATGCTGGAAGACGGCATTGTTAAGGAAGGAAATTACAATATCGAACAGGGTGTAGGGGTTCGGGCTATCAGTGGTGAAAAAACCGGTTTTTCCTATTCCGATGAGATTGTTTTACCAGCCCTGCACGAAGCTGCCGCAGCTGCTAAAACGATTGCCCGTGCTGGTCAGCAGGGTGCGGTACAGGCATGGAAACAGCATCATCCACACGCGCTTTATCTGCCTGTGGATCCGCTGGATTCATTAACCACCGATGAAAAGATAGACCTGTTACGTCGTGTCGATAGTGAGGCCAGGAAACAGGATCCACGCATAAAGCAGGTTATCGTTTCTCTGGTGGGGGTGCATGAGGTGGTTCTGGTTGCTGCCAGTGACGGTACGCTCAATGCAGATGTACGTCCTCTGGTACGGATGAACTGTACCGTGATTGCCGAACAGGGAGACCGACGTGAACAGGCCAGCGCCGGTGGTGGTGGTCGTTTCGGTTATGACTATTTTCTCGAGGACGATCGTGCGCTGCTGTTTGCCCGTGAAGCAGCACGCCAGGCACTGGTAAATCTGGGTGCAATCGAAACACCGGCTGGTGCCATGCCGGTTGTTCTTGGCCCAGGCTGGCCCGGTGTACTCTTACACGAAGCTATTGGCCATGGTCTTGAAGGTGACTTTAATCGTAAGGGCAGTTCTGCCTTTAGTGGTCGCATTGGTGAGCGAGTGGCTTCACCACTTTGTACCATTGTGGATGATGGTACTCTTGATGGCCGCCGTGGTTCACTCAATATGGATGATGAAGGTACCGTAACACAACAAACGGTGCTGATTGAAAAAGGCATCCTCAAGGGTTATATGCAGGACAAGATGAATGCCGAGTTAATGGGCATGCAGTCTACCGGTAATGGTCGACGTGAATCTTATTCCCATCTGCCTATGCCACGCATGACTAATACCTATATGCTGGCCGGTGAATCTGATCCTGAAGAAATTATCGAGTCGGTTGAAAAGGGGCTTTATGCAGTTAATTTTGGTGGTGGACAGGTTGATATTACCTCTGGCAAGTTTGTCTTCTCCACCAGTGAGGCCTACCTGATTGAGAACGGAAAGGTGACCACGCCGGTTAAGGGAGCTACCCTGATTGGTAATGGTCCTGATGTTTTGACTCGTGTTTCCATGGTGGGCAATGATCTACAACTGGATAGCGGTGTTGGGGTCTGTGGCAAGGAAGGCCAGAGTGTACCGGTCGGCGTGGGTCAGCCAACATTGAAGGTGGATAGTCTGACGGTAGGGGGCACGGCCTGAGTAAAAGCGGATGCAGCAGTCGCAAAAGATGCTTGAGAAAATAATTGCTGAACTGCAACAACAGGGCTGGTCGGTTCAGAAAAATTTTATTCCCGCCGACCTGGTAAAGCAGTTAAATGAAACGCTGCAGTCTCTGCGGCAGCAGGGTAAACTGCAGCAGGCGGGAATTGGTCGCAGGGCGGATTATCATATCGAGCAGTCAATTCGAAGTGACCAGATAAGCTGGTTCGAAGATGAGCTGAATCCGGCACAGCGACAGTATATGGAACAGATGGAGCAGCTGAAACAGGCCGTCAACCAGCATTTTTTTCTTGGCCTGTTTGAGCTTGAGGTACACTTTGCCCTTTATGCCCCCAGTGCCTATTACAAGCGGCACCTCGATCAGCACCGTGATCAGGATACCCGGCAACTGACAATTATTACCTACCTCAATGAAAACTGGCTGGCGGAAGATGGTGGCGCGTTACAGCTTTATCTTCCGGGTGAGCAGACTATCAAGGTATTGCCCGAGGCCGGGACTTTTGTCTGCTTTTTCAGTGCCGAGTATGAGCACGAGGTTCTGCCAGCAAAACGGGAAAGGGCGAGCCTGACGGGCTGGTTTCGAAAGCGGCCAGAACTCCCGTTATAGTTAAAAGCCTCAAAGGCTAAAACTGTACTGTGCTAGTATCAAAAATGACCATTACAAATACCTGTCCAGTTTAAAGGTAAATAAAGTGTAATTTTTCTTATGTAAATAGAGGTAATTCAGCCATTGCCAACCAAGACACGCCGTAAATACATCCCTGTAGGCTCTGGGCCGCTGTCCGTGCGGCCCAAGGTCTTGTTCGACAATGGCTTTCTACCTCCTGAACTCTTTCATAAGCCCTGAGTTGACAGGTATTTGGAATACACTTATTTCGTTTTTTATCGATATTATTTAGCCAAGCAGTTCCCGCAGGTAACGAAAAATTTCACGGGCTGATTTGGGTGGCTTGTTGGCCTGGCTTTCTTTCCTCGACTGGCGAATGAGCTGGCGCAGGTGCTGGCGATCAGCCTGAGGTGCTTCTTCGAGCAGGGCGCCAAGAGCGGTATCACCCTCGGCCAGGAGGCGGTCACGCCACTTTTCGATATGGTGGAATTGCCGGATATCCTGCTGGTAATGGTTGCTGAGTTGATTATAGGCCGCCTCGACTGGCTCAAGATCGAGTTTGCGCATAATCTTGCCAATGAACTGTAACTGGCGCTTGAGGGCACCGTGCTTTTTTATCCGCCGTGCTTCTTCGAGGGCCGCGAGCAGATTATCAGGCAGTTCGATGCTACGCAGGGCATCGATATCAAGCTCAAGCAGCTTGCGCCCGAGTTCCTGCGCTGCAGTGGCTTCACGTTTACGCTGCGACTTGCTAACAAAATTTTCGTCAGCCTCATCGTAGCTGTCGTCAGTGGGCTGGTCGTCATCTGGATTCATGGTGCTATTATCGCATTTGTGGTGCAGGCTTCGTAGTCTTACAATGCGGGATATTGAAAAAAATCTGATTTTAACAGGAGAGAATGATGGCTGAAGCCGAAATTCGTTCAAGCGATACCCAGGACCTGGAAAACCTGAAATCACTGGTTGATGATTTATTACGGGAAGCAAAGGCACAGGGAGCCAGCGCCGCCGAGGCAGGGCTTAATTCCGAGTCCGGGCTTTCGGTGACCGTGCGCATGGGCGAGGTCGAAACGGTAGAACACAATAGCGACAAGGGACTGGGGATCACCGTTTATTTTGGTCAGCGCAAGGGTACGGCCAGCAGCAGTGATTTCTCTGCACAGGCAATACGCGATACGGTAAAAGCTGCCTGTGATATTGCCCGTTATACCGAAGATGATCCCTTTGCCGGCCTGGCAGACAGAGATCGGCTCGCAACTGAAATCCCGGAGCTGGATCTGTATCATCCCTGGAATCTCTCCAGCGAAGAAGCGATCGCGCTGGCACATGAAACCGAGGCAGCAGCACTGCAAACTGATCAACGTATCAACAACTCCGAAGGTGGCAGTGTTAATTCACATAGCGGTATTCGTATCTATGGTAATAGCAATGGTTTTCTGCATGGTTATAAAACATCACGTCATAGCATGTCCTGCACGGTCATTGCCAGCCAGGATGATGCCATGCAACGTGATTACTGGTATAGCGTTAACCGTGATGCCAGTAAACTGGATACAGCCATTAGCATTGGGCACAAGGCCGCAGAGCGAACCCTGAAACGACTGGGTGCGCGCCGTATGCCAACCGGGCAGGTGCCGGTTATTTTCCAGGCTGATGTTGCCCGTGGCCTGCTTTCTCATTTTCTTGCTGCCATTCGTGGTGGGGCGCAGTATCGCAAGGCCTCCTTCCTGCTGGATCATCTTGGCAAGCAGGTTTTTCCTGAAAATACCCGGATTGATGAACGCCCTCATATTCCGGGTGCTCTGGCCAGTGCACCCTATGATAATGAAGGTGTGGCGACCGTTGCGCATGATCTTATTCATAACGGCATATTAGAAAGTTACGTACTGGACAGTTATTCTGCACGTCGGCTGAAAATGCAGACGACAGGTAATGCCGGTGGTATTCATAATCTGTTTATCAACCATGATGATATTTCATTACAGGAGATGATGCGGGAAATGAATACTGGTCTGCTGATTACCGAGGTAATGGGGCAGGGAGTGAATACGGTAACGGGTGACTATTCTCGTGGTGCCAGTGGATTCTGGATTGAAAACGGTGAAGTCCAGTATCCGGTGGAAGAATTTACCCTTGCCAGTACCTTGCAGGAAATGTTTATGGGGCTACAGCGGGTGAGTAATGACCTTGACGATCGTGGCAGCATTATTACCGGATCATGGCTTATTGATAAAATGACGGTAGCAGGTGATTAAACAAGTATTTCAAATGTCCGTTACTCTGAGCTTTTAGCGGCTCACAGGAGGTAGAAAGCTATTGTCGATCAGGACCGTGGGCCGCACGGACAGCGGCCCCGAGCTTACATGGATGTATTTACGGCGTGTCTTGATCGGCAATAGCTGAATTACCTCAAGTTTCATTAATCTATATATTTATTTAAGCTCTAACTGTATAGAGATCAGGAAGGTATAGTGAGACCTATTGTCTGTGTAGTTAACATAAACAGACATATAGAGTTCACTTTTTTGCTGTTACGCAGTACACTCATGATTCAATATGAGGGTGCCACATGTCCAGCAATACTGCCGAACAACACGAAACGCATAACTCGCTGCTCGAGGCGATTAATGAGAGTTTACGTGAAGATAACTTCGACAATATTGCCGAGCAGCTCAGTGACCTGCACCCCGCAGAAATAGCACACCTGCTGGAATCCCTGCCCGTCAGCCAGCGTGAACAGGTCTGGCAGCTTATCCCGGAAGATACCGAGGGTGAAATCCTGCTGCATCTGAATGATGAAGCCCGTGCCGGCCTCATCAACAAGATGGATACCGATGACCTGGTTGCGGCAACCGAAACCCTCGATACCGACGACCTTGCCGATATCCTGCCGGAAATGCCGCAGGATGTTATACAGGAAATCCTGCTGAGCCTGGAAACCCAGGAACGTGATCGCCTGAAACTGGTTTTATCTTATGACGAGGATTCAGCCGGTGGTCTGATGGACCTCGATACCATTATCGTGCGTCCGGATATTACGCTTGATGTGGTACTTCGCTTTCTGCGGCGGCGCGGTTCCTTACCGAAAGGTACCGACAACCTGTTCGTGGTAGATCGTGATAATCATTACCTGGGTGTACTGCCTTTAACCTCCATTCTTACCAGTGACCCGGATATGCTGGTCGAAGAACTGATGCTCACCGATGTCGAGGGTATCCCGGCAAACAAGCATGCTCGCGATGTTGCCAACCTGTTCGAACACCGTGACTTTATTACCGCACCGGTCGTCGATGA
>JALUTJ010000139.1 GCA_027057985.1 Chromatiales bacterium | reverse complement strand
ATCTGTTATTCGAAGCACAGAAAACCCATCGCCGTCATTTCAATCCTAACGAGGTACAGGTTAGCACCCTGCTGAGTATTAAAACCGGCAAGTGCCCGGAAGACTGTGGTTACTGTCCGCAAAGCGTGCGCTATGACACCGAGCTTGAAAACGAGCCACTGATGCCGCTGGAGGAAGTGATTGCCTCGGCAAAGCAGGCCAAAGAAAACGGTTCCTCGCGTTTTTGCATGGGAGCAGCATGGCGCAGCCCGAAGGATCGGGATCTTGAACCGGTGATTGAAATGGTCAAGGCGGTCAAGGAGCTTGGCCTGGAAACCTGTCTTACCCTGGGCATGCTTAGTGATGAACAAACACAGAAGCTCCGCGAAGCCGGGCTGGATTACTATAACCATAACCTGGATACCTCGCCGGAATTTTATGGTGAAGTGATTACCACCCGCACCTACCAGGACAGGCTCGATACCCTGAAGCGGGTGCGCGAGGCGGGGATGAATGTCTGTTGTGGTGGCATCCTTGGTATGGGGGAAAGTCGTCGTGACCGCATTGGCCTGTTACAGGAACTGGCCAACCAGGAGAAGCATCCGGAAAGTGTACCGATCAATATGCTGGTACGTGTCAGTGGTACACCATTAGAGGAAGCAGAAGATTTTGATTCCCTGGAATTCATTCGTAGCGTGGCTATTGCCCGTATTATGATGCCAGAGTCCTATGTGCGTCTTTCAGCTGGACGGGAAGAAATGAGTGATGAAATGCAGGCGATGTGTTTCTTTGCTGGAGCAAACTCCGTGTTTTATGGTGAAAAACTGCTGACTACACCGAATCCAGGCACCAGCCATGATAACCAGTTATTTGCACAGCTGGGTATTAGCGCGGTTTAGAACGCGAGCATATGATACTCGATAAGCTTGAGCAGCAGCTTGAACTGAAAAAGGCACAGCATCTTTACCGTACAAGAAAAATACTGGCCTCGGCACAGTCGGTTGAGCCGGTTATCGATGGCACAAAGGTACTTTCCTTCTGTAGCAATGATTACCTCGGGCTTGCCAGTCATGCTGATGTGGTAAAGCGTTTTCAGCAGGCCGTAGATCAGTATGGTGCAGGTAGTGGTGCTGCCCACCTTGTTTCCGGTCATGGTGTCGAGCATCACCGGCTTGAAGAAGAGCTGGCAGATTTCATGGGCACCGAGCGTGCGCTATTATTCTCCACCGGTTATATGGCCAATATCGGTGTGGTCTCGGCACTGTGTGATCGCCATACTGGAATCCATGAAGATCGGCTTAACCATGCTTCATTACTGGATGCGGCATTACTCTCACGGGCAAAACGATACCGTTACCATCATGCTGACATGGCTCAACTGGCAGCGCATTTAAGAGCCTCGACAAAAGAAAACAGGCTGCTGCTTAGTGATGGTGTGTTTAGCATGGATGGTGATCTTGCACCATTAAACGATATGGTTGCGCTGGCACAGCAGTATGATGCAGCTCTAATGATCGATGATGCACATGGTATTGGTGTACTGGGTGAGAAAGGGCAGGGTGTCAGAGAGTATTTTAAGCAGCCAGTCGATGCTATTCCCATCCTGGTGGGCACCCTGGGCAAGGCCTTTGGCACAGCCGGGGCTTTTGTTGCCGGCAGTGAAGCATTGATTGAAACTCTTATCCAGCAGGCAAGAAGTTATATCTATACCACGGCCATGCCGGCTGCAGTTGCTGCCGCAACCCGCGAGAGCCTGGCACTGGTAAAAAAAGAATCCTGGCGCAGGGAAAAACTGGCCAGCCTGATTCAGCAGTTTCGTAAGGGTGCCCGCGAACTGGGGCTTGAACTAATGGATTCGATGACACCAATACAGCCGCTACTGGTCAGTGACAGTGCAGAAGCCATGGCCATGAGTGAAAAGCTGCTGCAGAAAAATATCCTGGTCAGCGCGATCCGGCCACCAACCGTAGCCGAAGGTACGGCTAGACTGCGAATTACTTTTTCCGCAAGCCACAGCGAAGCGCAGGTGCAAACCTTGCTCGATGCACTCGAGGCGATACAGAAAGCATAATGGCTGCGACGCTTTACCGGGAAATAAAAGGCAAAGGACAGCCGCTTATTCTATTGCATGGCTGGGGCATGCATGGCGGTGTCTGGGGCAGTTTTGCCGAGCAGCTGGCACAGGATTTTGAACTGCATATTGTCGACCTGCCGGGTTATGGTTTTAGCCGCGAGATGGAAAGTAATTACAGTTTAGCGGCATACCGCGCCGAACTGGAAACACTTTTAGCCTCATTTGACGAGGCGGTAACACTGATAGGCTGGTCACTCGGTGGCTTGTTAAGCCTGGATCTTGTCCGACAGCAAAACAAGCGGGTGACTAAAGTGATTTTTATTGCCTCGACCCCGTGTTTTACCCGTAAGCCGGACTGGCAATGTGCCATGGATGAAGCCGTGTTTGATAATTTTGCCAGTGAGTTGCAGCAGGATTATAAAAAAACCTTAAAACGTTTTCTTGCCCTGCAAACCCGGGGGAGCGAAATAGCAAAAGAAGACCTGAGATGTCTGAATAAAAATCTCTTTGCCCGCGGTGAAGTGAATATCGATGCACTGCAACAGGGCTTGCAAATTTTAAAAACAGTAGACCTGCGTCATCACCCGTTCGATAGTGATGCCATGGTCATCGCCGGGGAGAAAGATACCCTTGTACCATTAAAGGCTGCCGGGGAATTTGCCGCAATGTTCCCGTCAGCGCGGAAAGAAATTATTAAAGGTGCCGGGCATGCGCCATTTATATCGCATGTAGAGCAATGTGTTGAAACGATAAAGCAGTTTATCCATGAGTAATAGTACGAAAGACCCCGTGATCGATCGGCATGCCATGCGCCAGGCCTTTGAAAAAGCAGCCGATAGTTATGATGCTGCCGCGGTATTACAGCAGGAAGTGGCAAAGCGCCTGGTGGAACGCATGGACTATATGACAATGCAACCGGGCAGGATTCTCGATGCTGGTTGCGGCACCGGCTTTATCACCCGCTCACTGGCGCAGCGTTATCCCTCGGCAAAAATTTATGCCCTGGATCTTGCGTTTAATATGCTGCAACAGGCTAAAAGCAAGCGTAGTTTTAAACAGCGCTGGAGCCGGCAGGTGAACTATATCAATGCCGAGGTGGAGAACCTGCCTTTTGCTGATGCCAGCATGGATCTGGTGATCTCCGGTCTGACCCTGCAATGGTGTCAGGATCTGGATAAAGTTTTTTCTGAATTCAGGCGGGTTCTGGCTCCGGGTGGCCTGTTGCTGTTCAGTAGTTTTGGCCCGGACAGCCTGAACGAGTTGCGACAGAGCTGGGCCATGGTGGACGATCTTCCGCATGTGAATACCTTTGTCGATATGCATGATGTAGGTGATGCCCTGGTACAAACCCGTTTTGCCGATCCGGTTATGGATATGGAAATGCTGACAGTGACCTACGAGGATGTCAAAACCATTATGCGTGATCTGAAACAGATCGGTGCACATAATGTCCTGCAGGGTCGGGCTGCTTCCATCACGGGCAAGAACAAGTTGCAGAAAATGATGAATGCCTATGAGCATTTCAGGCAGGATGGCCTGTTGCCTGTCAGCTATGAAATAGTTTACGGTCATGCCTGGGTTATAGAACAGGATAATGAGGTTCCAGTTATTGTGCCTTTCAGGAAGGATAAATAATGGCCGGCCTGTTTATTACCGGAACCGATACTGAAACTGGTAAGACCTTTGTCACTCGGTTGCTTATCCATTTGCTACAGCAACAGGGCCTGCGCGTCAGTGCAATGAAGCCGGTGGCAAGTGGTGCAGGCCAGATTAATGGGCAGCTAAGAAATGAAGATGCACTGGCGCTTGCCGATGCGGCTAACAGTAAAGCAGATTACTCGCTGGTCAATCCCTATGTTTTTTCTGAGCCAGTATCACCACATATTGCTGCTGCCAGAGCGGGTGTCGAAATTGATCTGGATAAAATTAATGACTGCTACCATATCTTGCAACAACAGTCTGACCTTGTTGTGGTAGAAGGTGTGGGTGGCTGGTATGCACCCCTGAGCATGCACTGCACCGTGGCAGATATGGCTGAAAAGTTACAGCTGCCAGTTGTCCTGGTTGTGGGTCTGCGGCTGGGCTGTCTTAATCATGCTTTATTAAGCGCACAGGCTATTCGCCAGTCTGGCCTGCCTTTTGCCGGCTGGATAGCAAATTCATTAACGGATCAATTTACTGCCGAAGATGAAAATATTGAAACACTCCAGCACTTTCTACATGACATTCCGTTTCTCGGTGCGGTTGCTTATCAGTCGCAAAGCAAGCATACACCGGCTCATACCATTACTTTAAGTAAGTCTGATATCGCGTTATACTAATTTCACACTATAAAAGTCAGTATCAAAACAGATAAGTAAAACATAATATTATTATAAGATTAAAAATATAATCTTATCGTATGCCAAAAAATAATTGAATTGCAGCTTCTTAAGCCTGCCGTTATTATCTGTTATCACTAAAATAATAATAAGTTCCAGGTGTTCTTTGGTAAATAAGTGGTTTCTACGGTTAAGTATTGCTGCGTGTTGCCTTGCCTTTGTCGTTATCGTGCTTGGGGCATACGTTCGGCTTTCTGATGCCGGGCTGGGCTGCCCGGACTGGCCGGGTTGCTTTGGGCAATTAACCGCACCTGATGAAGAACATGAAATAAAGCAGGCCGTGAATCTTTATCCACATCTTGAAGTGCATTCAGAAAAGGCATGGAAAGAAATGATTCACCGCTACTTTGCCAGTACGCTGGGGCTGCTGATACTGATCATGGCTTTTATGGCATGGCGCAATCGGCATGATGAAAAACAGGAAGTGCTATTGCCCATGCTGCTGGTTGGACTGGTCATTTTTCAGGGCATGCTGGGTATGTGGACGGTAACACAACTTGTGCGGCCGACGATTGTTACCCTGCATCTGTTGACCGGCTTACTGACACTGAGCACGCTTTTCTGGCTCTGTATAAAACAGGCCGGGCTTTGGCAGGAAAAACTGGCTACAACCAGTTGTAGTAGAAAAATAAAAATATTTGCCCGGGTTGCTGTGGTTGTGCTTGGATTACAGTTATTTCTGGGTGGCTGGACCAGTACCAATTATGTTGCCCTGCATTGTCCGGATTTTCCGACCTGTATGGGAAAGTGGGTACCTGAACTGCACATGGATGAAGCCTTCGTGTTTTTCAAGGATCCAACAATAAATTATGAAGGTGGCAGCCTGCCGGTAGAGGCCGGTATGACGGTTCACTTTATGCATCGCCTGGGTGCATTAATTACCACCGTGGTATTACTCACGCTGGCGATACTGATACTAATAAAAACAGATAATACATTACTGAAAAGACAGGCATTACTATTGATGATAGTGTTGCTGATCCAGGTATCGCTGGGAATAAGCAATGTATTGTTAATTCTGCCGATACCGATTGCCGTTTCACATAATGGTTTCGCGGCTTTGTTACTACTGACATTACTACTGGTTAATTATAGTTTGAATTTATGTAAAGAACGTTAACGTAATCTAAAAAGCGGGTGAGGGACTATGACAGAAGCAATACTGAGAGCAGTTGATATAAACTGGCGTAATTACTATAACCTGTGCAAGCCAAAAGTTGTTTATCTGATTGTTTTTACCGCTATTGTTGGTAT
>JALUTJ010000138.1:1097-1669 GCA_027057985.1 Chromatiales bacterium | reverse complement strand
AATGAAAAAAATCCTTTGGCTTAACTGAGGAATAAAAATTAACCGTACTTCCTTGTTTTAAATCAGCCTGATAGTATCCCCGCCGGCTTGTATGCTTGGCAAAAAAATAATCAATCCGGCTTTCTTTGCCAGCAATAACAAAGACAGAGCCAAACCCAACCCCTACCTCATTTTCTACTATTTCTACTTCCGAGCCAGACTGAGCGACAAAAAATAAATTGCCACCCGCCTGCCCGACTAAATTATCAAAAACTAATTTAACTTTTCTGCGCGGCGGTACAATAATCACCACATCATTTATAGACTTGCTTTGTTGCTGCAAATCAATTTTATTCCTAAAACTACCAAAGGCCAATGCTGTGGCAATCTGGCTTTGGTAATAACTGCTAACTTCAAATAAATATTTTACCTTAAGACCCTGGGCTGATAATTTGGAAAAATCTCTAATCCCGGCTGTTATTTTATTAATTTCAACCAAAGAGCTGTCTGCTGAAACAAACAGCTGACCAGACCACAACTTTGTCTCTGCTGGCAGGTTGAGCTGTTCGGCTTGCCGGGCAAGATTTTGTTTG
>JALUTJ010000138.1:0-1087 GCA_027057985.1 Chromatiales bacterium | reverse complement strand
AAATTATCCTACACTGCCCTCCATTTCCAGCTCAATCAAACGATTAAGCTCAACCGCATATTCAAGCGGCAACTCTTTGGCAAAAACATCCAAAAATCCTGCTACAATCATTCTTTCCGCCTCTTCCCTAGACAAACCCCGCGATTGCAAATAAAAAAGCTGCTGCTCTGAAATTTTGGAAACGCTAGCCTCATGCTCCATTTTGACCTGATTGTTGTTTATCTGCATTAAAGGATAAGTATCGCTGCGTGATTTTTCATCCAGCAGCAAAGCGTCGCAATTCACTTTGATCTGGCAATTTTTGGCTCTTTTATCAACTGTTACCATTCCCCGATAAGAAGTGCGGCCGCCATCTTTGGAAATAGATTTGGCTACTACCTTGCCGGAAGTATTGGGCGCTAAGTGAATAAGCTTGGCGCCGCTATCTTGATGTTGTCCCCTGCCGGCAAAAGCAATAGATAAAATATCAGCTTTGGCGCTTGGCTCTTTCAAAATTACGCAAGGGTATTTCATTGTAACTTTTGACCCCAAATTGCCATCAACCCATTCAACCAAAGCATCCTGATAAGCTACTGCCCGTTTAGTAACTAGGTTATAAACATTAAGCGACCAATTTTGAATAGTTGTATAACGGACCCGCGCGCCCTTTAAGGCAATAATCTCTACTACGGCCGAATGCAAGCTACTGCGCGAATACATTGGAGCAGTACAGCCTTCAATATAATGAACCTGTGAACCTTCATCAGCAATAATCAAAGTTCTTTCAAATTGCCCCAATGTGGGAGAGTTGATGCGGAAATAAGTCTGCAATGGCATGTCAACTTTCACCCCTTTTGGTATGTAAATAAAAGACCCGCCCGACCACACTGCGCTATTTAATGCGGCAAACTTGTTATCAGCCAGCGGCACTACTGAAGCAAAATACTTTTTTACAAGCTCAGGATAAAGCCGCGGAGCGTCGGACATATCGCAAAATACAACTCCAGCTTTTTCCCATTTTTCTTTGAGATTATGGTAAATAATTTCTGACTCATACTGGGCGCCAACGCCTGCCAAAAATTTTCTCTCTGCCTGAGGAATTCCCAAC
>JALUTJ010000137.1 GCA_027057985.1 Chromatiales bacterium | reverse complement strand
GACTGTATTACAGGCTGAACAGGACAATATCAATAATTTTTCACTGTTCTGTAACCACATCACAACCGTACCAACCATAAAAGCTATTCTGGATTCTCCAGACATGCAGATTGACGGTTTTCTTGCCCCTGGTCATGTCAGTATGGTGGTTGGCGAACGCCCGTTTGATTTTGTCGCTGAAACCTACGAAAAACCCATTGTTGTTACCGGTTTCGAACCTTTGGATATTCTGCAGTCCATCTGGATGCTGCTTAAACAGCTCAAACAAAACCGTCACGATGTTGAAAACCAGTATGCCAGGATCGTGCCTGCTGATGGCAATGCTGCTGGTCTGGATGCGCTCAGCAAGGTATTTGAACTGCGTGAGTTTTTCGAGTGGCGCGGCCTCGGCTCTATTGATCACTCTGGCGTGAAAATGCGGGATGATTATGCGCAATACGATGCAGAAAGAAAGTTTTCTGTGCCCAACCTGAAAATTGCCGACCCCAAATCGTGCCAATGCGGTGAAGTACTCAAAGGAACTATCCGGCCCTGGGAATGCAAGGTATTCGGTACACAGTGTACGACCGAAACACCGATGGGCGCCCTGATGGTTTCCACCGAAGGGGCATGTGCTGCCTATTACAACTTCGGGAACCTTGATGAATTATTAAATAAGCGCAATCAAAAATCGCAGCTCAGCGCTGCCAGTGCATAATGATACACAGGAGGCATTCTGATGACTAACCCGGCGACGTCAGCAGTTCGACAACGCAGCGGGAAATGCCGCGCCGATACGATCACCATGGCGCACGGCAGTGGTGGCAAGGCCATGCGTGACCTGATTGATGACGTATTCGTCAGCACTTTTGATAATGACGAACTAAGTAAACTGGAGGATCAGGCGCGCTTCAGTCTGGGCAGTCTGTCAAATGCCGGTGACAGGCTTGCGCTAACCACCGATTCCTATGTCGTTGACCCGCTATTTTTTCCAGGTGGCGACATCGGCAAGCTCGCGATTACCGGCACGGTGAATGATCTCGCTGTGGGTGGCGCCATTCCGCTGTATCTCACCTGTGGCATGATTATCGAGGAAGGCATGCTGGTCGATGAACTGCGAACAATTACTGCATCCATGCGAATGACTGCAGACAAGGCGGGCGTCAAGATTGTGACCGGAGACACCAAGGTCGTACCTCGCGGTGCTGCCGACAAACTCTTCATCAATACTGCCGGTGTCGGCGTTATACCAGCAGGCGTCAATATCGCCAGCCACCGTGCGCAACCGGGGGATATCGTCATCATCAACGGTTTTGTGGGCGATCATGGCGCTGCAATTGTGGATGCGCGTGGCGAGATGGCATTACAGAATACCATCGAGACAGACTGCCAACCACTCAACGGACTGATTCAGTCCATGTTGGAAGCGTGTCCGGATATACATTGCATGCGTGATGCAACGCGGGGAGGGATTGCAACAGTACTTAACGAGTTTGCTGAAACCAGTGGCGTGTGTATTCGCCTGAATGAAAATGCATTGCCTGTACGCGAGGAAGTCAGGGGGATGTGCGAAATTCTGGGGCTTGATCCTCTCTATCTCGCGAATGAAGGCAAGCTCGTCGCTATCGTACCGCCAGAGTCTGCTCAGGATGTGCTTGAAGTGATGCGACAACACCCCACTGGTGAAAACAGCGCCATTATTGCGACAGTCGATGCTTCTCCTGCCTCTACCGTTATCCTGTCAACACTGTTTGGCGGCGAACGTATCGTCGATATGCTGGTTGGCGAGCAGTTACCACGCATATGCTGATGATGGCTTTAGATAACAACACACTGGATCATGTTGATATACAGATCACGGTTCGTGGACATGACAAAGAGATGCGCACTATTACATTCGGTGAAGTGCTGGAATGGCATGACGGTGATTCATGGTTCGGTTGCGCTGTTGGCTTCAGAGCGATGCAGAAGGCGTCGGAGCTGTTGTTTGACGACAATGTCCTGGAGAAAGGCAATCTGTATATCGTCAGCGGGCACCCAGGTCCTGGTGTCAGGGATGCTATTGACTATCTGACTGGCTGCGTTAGCAGCAACAGATACCGTCTGCTTGATGAAACCAACACGCAAGGCTGCAATCGCGACATGCGGTTTGAATGGTGGGTCAGCAACGGACGAAAAACCGCACATGTTTTATTAAGCGATAGCATCGTACCAAACACGTTTTTTGATGTTGCCGAGCGTGTCACGTCTGGCCAAGGTAGCGATGAGGATAAAGACCATTTCATGCAGCTTAAGTCCGATTTATGCAATCAGTTAATGTCGATTCCTCTCAGTCAATGCTTCAGCGGTTTCTGTTCGAGCACACCATTGACGCCGGGAGACTTACCCAATGCATGAGCTTGGCATAACACGCAATATTGTCGCTATTGTCAGTGAAAATGCGGGCGATCGGCCTGTTTCACGCATCACACTTGATATCGGCAAATTATCGGCAATCATGCCTGATGCAATTCGTTTCTGTTTTGATATTTGCAGCAAGAACACCCCATTGGAGAACGCCCGCCTGGAAATCAACGAAATACCCGGGCAGGGCCGTTGCGACATATGCGGGAACACGATCGAACTCGAACAACCTTTTGGCCAGTGTGAATGCGGCAGCAGGCGTATAACCTGCATCGCTGGCGATGAAATGAAAATCAGAGAGATGGAGGTAATATAAATGTGTACAACTTGCGGCTGCTCGGATGACGCACGAGCCAAATTGACGAATATGGAAACAGGCGATGTTGTGTTGATGGATGAACATAGTCATCATCACCATCATGAACATAATCATAGCCACGATCATCACCATCACGACGATGGTCATACACACAGTCATGCGCATGATCATCCTCACGACCATGCCCATACCCATGCTGGCATGCACGGCACGGCAATTAGCCTGGAAGCAGACATCCTGGCAAAGAATGACAAACTCGCCGAGCGAAACCGGGGCTGGTTTGAAGGACGCAACATCCTTGCGCTCAATCTGGTGAGCTCGCCCGGCTCTGGAAAGACGACCTTGCTTGAGCGCACCATACGTGACCTGAGTAGCGACATCCCCATCAATGTGATTGAAGGCGATCAGGAAACAGTGAATGATGCACAACGCATCAAGGATACCGGTTGCCGGGTTGTGCAGATCAATACCGGTACAGGCTGTCATCTCGAGGCAGACATGCTGGCGCGAGGGCTAAAAGACCTTCAGCCACCACTGAATTCAGTTGTCATGATTGAAAATGTCGGCAACCTGGTATGTCCTGCATTGTTCGACCTCGGCGAGCATTGCAAGGTGGCTATCTTGTCAGTGACAGAGGGTGAAGACAAACCTGTCAAATACCCGCATATGTTCAGTGCCGCAAAGGTCATGCTGCTGAACAAGGCAGATCTGCTGCCACATCTCGATTTCAATGTTGACCAGTGCATTGATTATGCCCGCCAGGTCAACCCCGACATAGCTGTCTTTATCGTCTCTGCAAAGACGGGTGAAGGCATGACGGAATGGTATGACTGGTTGCGAACAAACATACCTGCCACATCTAAAGAAGAGGCTATAGTCTAATGGGCACGCTACTGCTATTAGGATTCTTGCTTGGCATGCGGCATGCTCTCGAAGCCGACCATGTTGCCGCTGTGGCCACACTAACCACATCCACCAATACTTTGGGCAGCGCCATTAAACAGGGAGCGGTTTGGGGTATGGGCCACACCATAACCCTGTTCTTGTTTGGCTCGGCAGTACTACTCAGCAACAGTATTATTCCCGAAGATATGGCGCAAGCACTGGAATTTGCAGTTGGCGTTATGCTTATCGTGCTCGGTGCCGATGTACTTAGAAAAATGGTGAAAGACAAGGTGCATTTCCATGTTCATCAACATGGTGACTTACGGCACTTCCATGCGCATAAACACGCACCCGGAACAAGTCACAATTCAGACAGTCACGAACACCGCCACGGCAGATTCCCGCGAAAAGCACTCTTCATCGGGCTAATGCATGGCATGGCGGGTTCCGCCGCTCTGATATTACTAACACTGCAAAACGTGACATCAACCGCTACGGGTCTTTTGTATATGCTGCTCTTTGGCGTAGGATCGATACTCGGTATGGCAGCGCTGTCAGCCATTATTTTTATTCCATTACAGCATTCTGCTAAAACACTGACATGGCTTAATAACAGCCTGCAGCTAATAGTGGGCTTGTTAACTACATCATTAGGCGCATTCGTTACCTATAGCATAGGCTCCGCTTATATCTAACCATACCGATAAGCACTATTGATTCCATTCTATAAATAATCTATAGCATACAGCAAGCTTACGGGTGCATTCGTCTTGGTAACTGATAAGTTTTAACTGATCGGCTCTTCCCTTCTAATCAAGCGGGTCAATTCGCGTATACAAGATGAGCAAGCAATACAGGAACTATAGCCTGTAGTTTCGCCTGGAAGTGGTGCAACTATGGTTGACCAATGCTACATGATTAAAGCCGCTACCTAGGCGATAGGTGTTAACATAAGGTTCGATGGAGAACTGGGTGCGGCTGCTAAAGCGACAAGCTCTGACACTAAAAAAAGATATCAGAACTCTCCCCTTAGATAGCCATACCCTGTTTTACCAACAGGCTCGAAATCATCCGTGTACTACATGACCGTCAGGTTCCACAACGCCATCTGAAATAACCAGGCCAATCAATTTGCATTGATACTCATTCGGTAGAACGTACGACTTAGTTCCTGTGAATGCCAGCCAGTGCCAGGCGTTGCCTGCCAGTTCCCGTCACTCCCACTCGATGGTCGCGGGCGGCTTTCCAGAAATGTCGTAAGTCACACGCGAGATACCATCAATCTCGTTGATGATACGACGCGATACATGGTCTAAGAATTCGTAAGGCAGATGCGCCCAGCGCGCCGTCATGAAATCGATGGTCTCGACTGCTCGTAATGCAACCACGTAATCATACCGACGACCATCACCCATCACACCGACAGAACGCACTGGCAGGAACACCGCGAAAGCCTGACTGACCTTATCGTAGAGATTGTGGTTATAGAGTTCCTTGATGAAGATATCATCAGCCAGTCGCAGCAGGTCGGCGTATTCTTTCTTTACTTCACCGAGGATGCGCACACCCAAGCCCGGCCCCGGGAACGGATGGCGATACACCATCTCAGATGGCAAGCCGAGTTCGACACCGATCTTGCGCACTTCGTCCTTGAACAGTTCGCGTAGCGGTTCGACCAGTTTCAGCTTCATGTCTTCGGGCAGGCCGCCGACATTGTGATGCGATTTAATCAGATGTGAATTTTTGCTGCCGGCGGATTCAATCACATCGGGATAAATGGTGCCCTGCGCCAGCCAGTTGGCGGTGCTGAGCTTGCCGGCTTCTTCCTCGAAAATTTCGATAAACACGCGACCGATGATCTTGCGTTTTTGTTCCGGGTCGGCAACGCCCTTGAGCTCATCCAGAAAACGCTGTTCGGCGTCGACGCGAATGACTTTCACACCCATGTTCTCGGCGAACACCGCCATCACTTGGTCGCCTTCCTTGTAGCGCAACAAGCCGTTGTCGACAAACACGCAGGTAAGCTGGTCGCCGATGGCGCGATGCAGCATGGCGGCAACCACCGAAGAATCGACGCCACCTGAAAGACCGAGTATCACTTCATCGCTGCCGACCTGTTCACGAA
>JALUTJ010000136.1 GCA_027057985.1 Chromatiales bacterium | reverse complement strand
ATTCCTTGCTCTTGATAAAACGAATCAGGCGTTCATTGTAGTCTTCCGGGATGGCATTTTGTACCGAGGGCCGTTGCAGCAGGGCATCACCCCATTTGCCAGTTTTTTCGGCATCAGCGCAGAGGCCATGGTCTTTATAGTTGAGAAAGAACTTGTGGTAGCGGAAAATCGGTGCGTAAACCGCATCGATCATCATAAAACGGTCGCCGTTGAAGAAAGGGCCATGGCCAAATTCTTCTTCCAGCATTTCGAAGCGGTCAGCCAGCACATTGGAAAGGTGCTTAAACTGTTTCTCATCCTGGGTACTGAAAAATTCAAAGGTGGTACCGAGGATATCATTGCCGAATTCGATCCAGGCACGGTTCTGGGCCTTTTCGAAAGGATCTTCGGGGTAGAGTGAACCCGGGGTGACTTCATCGAGGTATTCACAGATAACCATGGATTCAAAAAGTGGCCTGTCATCGACCAGCAGTACCGGCACCTTTTCCAGCGGGGAAATATCGTAGAACCACGGTGGTGGCTCCATCGGGTTGATATATTCAACATCAAAGTCGATATTTTTCTCTTTCAGCACGATCATGGCGCGCTGCACATAGGGACAAAGGGGAAAGCTGATCAGTTTGAAATGTGGCATTGTTATAAATCCATGGTACGAAAAAGGTTACTAGCCTGATTCTCTTATATATATACCCTGTCTGGCAAGTTTTCTCTGTAAACAGATGTCACAGTAATCCACTGCTAGAATACGGCTCGGTAAGGTGCTTTTTATGTCATAATGAAAAGCTCTAAGACGTATAATATATAAGGTTTTTAGCTTTGGATTTTGAAGCAGCAAGAAAAGAAAACGATGAGCTATTCCTGGTGGAAAAGGATAGCATCGCCCGTGGCGAGAAACGTGATGTACTGGTGCCTTTCGCCAAGGCTTACCTTGGTATGTTCTATGTTATCGATAACCAGCTCCCAGCAGCAGAACGGCTGCGTATGCTGGCCAGTCCAGCACTGGCGGAGGCCATCGAGCAGGGCTTTAGAGCGGTATTGAAACAGGATAACTGGCCCGAACTGGAACTGATAGCCGAAGCCTTTACTCAGCACCGGGAATACAATGAAGGCTATATCTTTCTTGCCGCAATGGATCTGCTGGCAAAAGAAGACCGTCATTTTATTGCAGGGCTCGACAGGGCGAGTATTCAGCGCGCCATCCTGTTTAATTTTTCCATCAATACCGGTTACCAGAAAAGCTGGTTCGAGGAACTGTTGCAGCGGCACAAGCCCAAGGTGATCGAGGTAATGACGGCATTCTGGGTGGCTTTGCTAGAAAAGGGTGCCAGCTATATCCCGGGGCGAAATTTTATTTTTTCCGATCAGCCGGATCTGGATTTTGTTAAACAGGCTATTCTGCCACTGTTGCTGCACTGGCAGGACTGCCGGGTAAAGAAATTACGCCAGTTATTACAGCTGGCTTTTCGTTATGCTGATGGTGATGCCTTTCTTGAAGTTTGCGAGCAGGTTTTAAAACAGGAAAACCGCCTTAACGAGAAAACACGTTTGCTCTGGGTGGCCAGTGCCTACTTCCTGGATCCGGTTAAATATGCCTCGCTACTTTCAACCTATATTGGCCGGGTTAAACTCAAGATTATGCCGCTGCTTGATTTTACCATTGTCCTGCTGGCCG
>JALUTJ010000135.1 GCA_027057985.1 Chromatiales bacterium | reverse complement strand
TGCATTCGATACGCCGGGTAAAAATGGTATGATAGACATTTACAGGCAGATTTTCATGGTAGCAAAATGACGAATAATACCACCGCAGTGCATATTGGCCCGGCCGAACACGAAGTGATTGTTGGCGGTGGCCACCCGGTTGTGGTGCAATCCATGACCAATACCGATACCGCTGATGTTTACAGCACCGTCAAGCAGGTGATGGAGCTGGCCGAGGCCGGCTCTGAACTGGTGCGAATTACCGTCAACTCAGCCGATGCTGCCGCCGCGGTACCGAAAATTCGCGCCGATCTTGATCGTCATAACTGTTTCGTGCCCCTGATTGGTGATTTCCATTTCAATGGCCACAAGCTGCTCAATGACTACCCCGAATGTGCCCGGGCCCTGGCCAAGTACCGCATCAACCCCGGCAATGTCGGTAAGGGTAAAAAACGGGATGAGCAGTTTGCCAGTATGATTCAGGTAGCAATAAAAAATGACAAACCGGTGCGCATTGGGGTGAACTGGGGTAGCCTGGATCAGAACCTGCTGGCGCGGATTATGGATGAAAATCACCTGCGCGAAGAGCCACTGGAGCCACATGAAATTATGCACCATGCCATGGTGACCTCGGCACTGGAAAGTGCACAGCAGGCTGAAGCACTGGGACTGGCAAAAGACCGCATTATTCTCTCGGTGAAAATGAGCAATGTACAGGATCTCATCAGTGTTTACCGGGAGCTGGCCAGCAAGTGTGACTACGCCCTGCATCTTGGCCTGACCGAAGCCGGTATGGGTTCCAAGGGTATCGTTGCCTCGACCGCAGCACTGGCTATCCTGTTACAGCAGGGCATTGGGGATACCATTCGTATCTCGCTGACCCCTGAGCCGCATGGCGATCGCTGCAAAGAAGTGATCGTGGCGCAGGAAATCCTGCAGTCACTCGGACTGCGCTCTTTTACACCCATGGTGGTGGCCTGCCCCGGCTGTGGTCGTACCTCAAGCACCTACTTCCAGACCCTGGCGCAGGATATCCAGGCCTACCTGCGCAGCAAGATGCCAGAATGGCAGCATAGCCACCCCGGTGTAGAAAATATGCATGTTGCAGTAATGGGCTGTGTGGTAAATGGTCCTGGTGAAAGCAAGCATGCCAATATTGGTATTAGCCTGCCCGGCACCGGCGAGAAGCCGGTTGCCCCGGTTTATGTCGATGGTGAAAAAACGGTAACCCTTAAAGGAAACAACATCGCGGCAGAGTTTCAAAGCATCGTCGATGACTATGTAGAAAAACACTATAAACCATAAAAGCCATTATCCCTTTTTATGCTGCTCATGGTTAACATGATTCAGGCTGTTTTCCAGCATATCCTGATAATTACGAATATTTTTAACATAACTCACCGGCTCGTAGCCACGGGCATAACCATGCTTGAGTTTGCGATAGTATTTCTTTTTCGTCAGCAACGGTAAGACTGTTGCCAGTTCCTGCCAGCTATCCGGATTTTTACCCAGCTGCTTTGCCAGCTTACGCGCATCCCAGATATGCCCCATGCCAACATTATAGGCGGCCAGCGCTATCCAGGTTCGATCTGGCTCAGTAATAGACTTCGGCAGGCGTTTCTTTAAACGGTTGAGATAATAAGCCCCGCCCATGATACTGGCCTCGGCATTAAGGCGGTTCTTTATTCCCAGCTC
>JALUTJ010000134.1 GCA_027057985.1 Chromatiales bacterium | reverse complement strand
GGAGACTTCATTTTCATCCAGATAACGATAGGTCTTGGCGGTGACTTTCATCGTTAAGTCACCTTTTTTACCCTTGCCTTTTTTAATTTCGATATTTTGCAGGGTAACGATGCGTGGTAGTGCTGCAATACCGCTGACAAATTCACCAAACTGGTGGTAGGTGCCGGTCATTTCCAGTTGAATCGGTAACTCGGCATAGAATTCGATATGTTTTTCGGCAAGCGGTTTAAACAACTGGAATTCAATACCGCTGGCGAGGCCGGTTTGTGAAATATCAACCAGCAGGTCTTCGACCTCGGTTTTACTGGGTAACTGACGAATCATGGCACCAAAGGAATCTTTCATTTCAGCCATTTGTGCCTTGTAGGCATCGAGGTTGGCTGCCTTTGCCTGTTTTCGCTCAAATTCCTGTTTGAGTTGCTGTTCCTTGTTATTAACCCTTGCCAGGTCATCCTGTAGCGACTGGATATCGAGAAAGTAGCCCGCAGCCAGTACAAGTGCAGCAACAATGGCAATCAGTACGCCCCTGACCGCCGCCGGCCAGGAACCGATATTATTAAAATCCAGATTGTTGAGATCGATATCAGCCATAATTCAGGTATCTACTTTTTCTTTTTGTCTGCTTTGGTTTCGGGTTGAGCCAGTATTGTTGCGCGCAAGATAAACTCACGTCCTTCATCTGACTTCGAACGCTTTTTCTTCTGGATAATGGTCAGCTCTGGCTTGGTGAGCCAGGGCGAAGCATCAATATTACGCATATAGGCCGAAACCCGGGCATTGGACTGCGCGATGCCGGTAATAGTCAGGTTGTTGCCTTTTTGTGTCAGGCTGGTGAGGTACACGCCCTCGGGGATGACCTTTACCATTTCATCGAACAGATGAACAATACCTGGGCGGTTGCGCTGTAACTGCTGAATAACTTCCATCCGGGCCAGCAGGCGTTTCTTTTCCTTGGCCAGGTTATTGATTTCACGAATCTGTTTTTCCACCACCGCAATTTCTTTTTTCAGGTAGCGGTTTCGGCCTTCCTGGTTACTGATCATACGGCTGTATTGCAGGTGCACGGCAAGGATAATCAGGATCATCAGCACTACGGACAGGCCCATCAGGGTCAGGAACTGACGCAGTTGTTCTTTACGTCGCTCTTCGCGCCATGGTAGCAGGTTAATATGCGCCATTAGTCGAAACTCCTCATCGCCAGTCCTGCTGCAATCATTAATGCAGATGCATCATTACTTAAACTCTGTGCCTTGACCCGTGAAGCCAGGGTCATATTGGTAAACGGGTTGGCTATCGAGGTATGTACCCCGAGCTTATTGGTAATCATTTCATCGATGCCGGTAATCATGGCGCTACCACCGGCCAGTACGATATGGTCGACATTGTTGTACTGGCTTGAACCATAGAAGAACTGCAGTGAGCGGCTGACCTGCTGAGTCATGGCATCTTTAAACGGTTCGAGTACTTCGGGAACGTAGTTATCCGGCAAACCACCCTGGCGCTTGGCCATACCGGCTTCCTCGTAAGAAAGGCCGTAACGGCGCTGAATTTCTTCGGTCAGTTGCTTGCCGCCGAAGACCTGTTCACGGGTATAAATGGTTTTGCGATCATGCATTACGTTGAGCGTGGTCATGGTGGCGCCAATATCCACCACGGCAATGGTCTGGTCGATACCCTGTTCCGGCAGCTGTGGAATCAGCAGGGAAAAGGCATTTTCCATGGCATAGGCTTCAACATCGACAATTTTGGCCTTGAGACCGGCTATTTCCAGGGCGGCGACACGAATATCCACATTTTCACTTCGTGAAGCAGCCAGTAATACATCAAGCCGCTCGGGATCATTTTCCGAGGGGCCGATAATTTCAAAATCAAGATTGACTTCTTCCAGCGGATAAGGAATGTACTGGTCGGCTTCCAGCTCGATTTGCTGCTCCATTTCATCCTCGGTCAGCGCCGCAGGCATGGAAATCATCTTGGTAATTACGGCAGAACCGGCAACTGCAACGGCAGCAAGCTTGGTGCGGGTGGCAGAGCGCTTGACTGCGCGCTTGATGGCCTCACCCACGGCTTCAACGTCGGCAATATTCTTTTCAATAACGGAATTGGCAGGCAGGGGTTCTACGGCATAGCTTTCGACACGCAGGCGGTCACCACTTTGACCTAACTCGAGAAGCTTGATCGCGGTTGAGCTGATATCCAGTCCGAGCACGACCGGCTTTTTCTGTTTGAATAAATCGCCAAGACCCATAGTTTTATCTCAATGCCTGCTTTTTATTATCTTCAACCACGTATTTTTCGTTATTTTGCATGTGGTTACGAAAGTTATTTATATAATACTTTAGGTTGTTGAGTCAACTATAGGACATGTAATGAAAAATTACAAATAGGCGTGACAGCTTTTCTGGCAGGCCATATAATTTCCGCTTGTGTGAATATATCGGTATTTTTATACCTCTCCTTAATATAGTGTGGGAATATGAAGTCATTTTTTAGGAAGTCTGTCACAATTTTCGGGATTTTGGTGCTATTGGGAGGGCTTCTGGGCGGATTGTTCCTCGGTGGCGCTTATTTATACCTTTCGCCAAAGTTACCGGACATTGAAAACCTCAGGGAAGTGCAGTTACAGGTTCCACTGCGCGTTTATGCCAAAAGCGGTGAATTGATTGCCGAATTCGGCGAAATGAAGCGCACTCCACTAAAATATGAGGAATTTCCCAAACAACTGGTCCATGCGGTGCTTGCAGCAGAGGACGATCGATTCTTTGAGCATCCCGGCGTGGATTACCAGGGCATCCTGCGTGCCGTGATTCACCTGATTAAAACCGGTAAAAAAGGTCAGGGAGGCAGCACCATCACCATGCAGGTAGCGCGAAATTTTTTCCTTAGCCGTGAAAAAACCTACCTGCGTAAACTCAACGAGATTTTCCTGGCCTTTAAAATAGAAGACTTCCTCAGCAAAGAGGAAATCCTGGCGCTGTATCTGAACAAGATCTATCTCGGCAAGCGGGCCTATGGTTTTTCTGCCGCGGCCCAGGTTTATTATGGTAAACCCCTTTCCGATTTGACGATTGCCGAGTATGCCATGATCGCGGGTCTGCCCAAGGCTCCGTCGAGTTATAATCCGGTGAATAATCCGCGCCGCGCCCTGTTACGCCGTAATTACGTGCTGGGACGCATGCGCGCTCTCGACTATATTGATGAGGAAACTTATCAGGCGGCATTGATGGCGCCGGACGTGGCAAAAGTGCACGGTCGTGAAATCGAGCTGGAAGCCCCCTATATTGCCGAAATGGTGCGTACCGAGATGGTAAAACGCTATGGCAACGCCGCCTATACAGGCGGCTACCGGGTTTATACCACGGTTGAGGCAAAGCGACAGCGCGCCGCCAACGAAGCCCTGCGTAATGCCATGCTGGGCTATGACCGACGTCATGGTTACCGTGGTCATCTTGGTTTCTATGATCTTGATACGGACTTAAACCAGGAAATAGCAGATGAAGCCAGTGAAGAAATGCTGGATGATGAGGGTAACCCGGTGCCATTACCTGCACCGGTCGAGATCGATGAATTTGATCTATGGCGTAAGGAACTGGAAAAAATACCCGGCTATGGCAACCTGGTGCCTTCACTGGTCTTCCAGGTCAATGAAAAAGAAGCCTATGCCTACACCGCCGATAACAAGGTGGTTTACCTGCCGTGGGAACACATCGAATGGGCACGGACCTATATTGATGACAATACCCTGGGAGATGAGCTGACATCGGCCCACGAACGATTGAAACCCGGTGATATTATCTACACCGTGCCCTCGAAAAAGCCGGGCTGTAGCTGGCTGGCACAAAAGCCGGTTGTTGGAGGTGCGCTGGTTTCGCTGGCACCAGAAGACGGCGCCTTGCAGGCGCTCACAGGTGGTTTTGATTATTACGAGAGCAAGTTCAATCGTGCCCTGCAGGCCATGCGTCAACCGGGTTCGAGTTTCAAACCCTTTATCTATACCGCGGCGCTGGACAAGGGCTATACCCCGGCCAGCATTATTGCCGATGCCCCGGTGGTCTTCGATGCGCCGGGTCTGGAAGACACCTGGCGACCGGAAAATTATAGCGGCCGTTTCTATGGTGATACGCGCTTGAGAGTTGCACTGTATAAATCCCGCAACCTGGTTTCGATTCGCCTGTTGCGTGATATTGGTATTGGCTATGCAATTCGATACATTCGCCGTTTTGGTTTCAATAACAAGGCCCTGCCACGAGATCTGTCGCTGGCACTGGGCAGTGGCTCTCTGACCCCGTTTGACCTTGCCCGGGCCTATACTATCTTTGCTAATGGCGGTTACAGGGTTAAACCTTACTTTATTGATTATATCGTCGGCGCAAGAGACAGGATTATTTTCCTCGAGCAGCCCGAGCGAGTCTGTCGTCCCTGCCGTCCACCGGAGGAAGAAAAACCGGAGCAGCCTCCCGAGGATAACGAAGCTGAAACACAGCCACAGCAAAAGCCGGTTAAAGTTGAAGAAGCTCAACCGCCTTTACCGCAAGATCTGAGCGATCAGTTCCTGTCGCAAATGAGCGAAGAAGAGCGGCTGGAAGTGCTGCAGGGACCGCCACCGCTAAAACTGGCAGAACAGGTGCTGTCCCCACAAACCGCCTACCTGATTAACACCATGATGCGTGACGTGATTCGCTTTGGTACCGGCCGCCGGGCAAGGGTACTGGGGCGTCATGATCTTGCGGGTAAAACCGGTACCACCAATGATCAGCGAGATGCCTGGTTTACCGGCTTCAATGCTGATCTGGCTACGGTCGCCTGGGTCGGTTTCGATAAGCCAAGGCCACTGGGTGATCATGAAACTGGTGCCATCGCGGCTCTGCCGATGTGGGTGGACTACATGCGCGTGGCGCTGGATGGTGTCGAAGAAAAAGATCTGGAGCAGCCACCGGGGATTGTGTCGGTAAGAATCGATCCGAAAACCGGCAAGCTGGCCAACGATACAACCCGGGATGCAATTTTTGAATATTTCCGCGCCGATCAGGTGCCGACCGAACAGGCAGAAGAGAGTCAGGATGGTAATCCTGTCGAGCCGGGAGCAGAGGGCCAGCCGGCCGATATAACAGAAGATATTTTCTAGCATGTCACAACGTGATCATGAACATATGCGCCAGGCGCTGGCGCAGCGTGCAGCGCAGATTCTGCTGGAAAGTGGCAACCGCGATTTTCATGCCGCCAAACAAAAGGCGGCACAGCAAATGGGCGCCACCGATACCAACAGCCTGCCCACCAATAGTGAGATCGAAATGGCACTGGGGGAGTACCAGCGTATCTTTCGTTCTTCAAGCCAGCCACTGCATCTGCAACACCTGCGGCAAATCGCCTGCGAGGCCATGCAGTTCCTGGCCGACTTTCATCCGCGACTGGTGGGCAGTGTGCTCAGCGGAACAGCAGATGAACATTCCATAGTACGGTTACACCTGTTTGCCGATACCGTGGAGAGTGTTGGATTCTTCCTGTACGATCAGCATATTCCCTATGAACTGAGCGAGCGGCGCATGCGCACCGGGCATGAGCGTTATGATGTATTTTCCATTTACCGGTTTATGGTCGATGACAGCCCGGTAGAGTTGATGGTATTTCTGCCAAAACAGCGCAGCGTGCCCCTAAGCCCGGTCGATGGCAAACCGATGAAACGCGCTGATCTTGATGAAGTGCAGGCCTTAATGACGACGGCCGAAGTT
>JALUTJ010000133.1 GCA_027057985.1 Chromatiales bacterium | reverse complement strand
GGGAACAAAGAGAACCAGCGAGAGAATAATCTGGGTAATAGCATCTTTGATGAACTGTTTAGCCGTCATGCGGTTAAAGCCAAAGCGTTGTTCAACGACAAAGGTGCGGTACAGGGTAAAGGGCAGATCGAGTATAGCGGCAATCAACATCATGCCAAAAATAACCATAAGACCCGTAGTGATTTCACTTAATTTGTAGCTGCGGATAAAATTATCCAGCCAGTCGAGGCCACCACCAAGGGTCCAGCCCAGCAGCAGGATGGCACCATAGAGTATTTCAATTCGGCCTACGCGGAGTTTCGCCAGGGTATAGTCGGCCGCTTTCTGGTGTTGCTCGAGATTTATCTGGCTGGCAAAGTTCTCGGGCACCCTGTCGCGGTGGCTGAAGACCGAGCGGGACTGGCGATTTATTAACCAGAGTTGAACCAGTAGTGAAAGAACCAGTGCAATAACGAATAAAAGGCTGTAAATTTCCATGAAATACCACATTTATGAATTAATCTATCGGCAGGCAGGTTAGCCTTTGCTAGAATAATTGGCAAGCTAAAAACCGGTTTTCAGCAACGGCATTGCAACATAAAAAAACAAAGGCAGATCATGACACAGAACGCATCAAACCTTATCTGGATAGACCTGGAAATGACCGGTCTGGACACACAAAACGACGTCATTATCGAGATTGCGACAATTATTACCGACAGTGAGCTGAATATACTCGCCGAGGGTCCGGTACTGGCCATCCACCAGGACGATGAAATTATGAATGCGATGGATGAGTGGAATACCCGCCAGCATGGAAAATCCGGTTTAACCGAGCGGGTAAAAAACAGCACCCTGACCGTGGCGGATGCCGAGAAGCAGACTCTGGAATTTGTCTCTCAGTATGTGCCAAAGGGGGCTTCCCCCATGTGTGGCAACAGTATCTGCCAGGATCGGCGTTTTATGGCGCGCCTGATGCCAGAGCTGGAAGCCTGGTTTATGTACCGTAACCTGGATGTGAGTACACTGAAGGAACTGGCTAAACGCTGGGCTCCCGAAGTAGCAAAGGGAATCAGCAAGAATTCCAGTCATCTGGCGCTGGATGACACCCGGGATTCGATTAACGAGCTGCGCCACTACCGCGAGCACTTTATTAAATAAGCACTTTAAACCGATATCATCCCTTTATCTTGTTTAGCCTGGATAAAGGGATATTTTCTGCCAAATCGCACTGTTTTTTTGACTAAAAACAGTTTTTAAATCTTCACATTTCCCTGCTTTTCATCTTTATTCAATCCATGTCACCATAGTAATTGGTCTATAACTAAATAAGAAAAGGCCGGCTTTTGACGTTTTGAGGTAAAAAATCTCATCCAGGGTCATAAAACTGTCGTTACAGCCCCGGAAAAATCCGTCAAAGCTTTGGCATGAATTTTAAAACACATTGTAACGTATTGTTTTAACTGGTTTTTATGTTGTTTTTGATTGCTGGTATATGTTTTGCATTACAGTAAATTAAGAAAAAGCAGCACAAAACCTGCAGCAGAAGGAAATCATGAAAAATGGCAGAAGACGAACTAGAACTTGATGTAAAGCAGTCAAAAGGCAGCAAGATGACACTGATCCTGCTCATTGTGCTGATTGTACTGGTATTGATTGTTGGTGGCGTGGGCGCCTGGTTGCTGCTTGGCAAGAAAG
>JALUTJ010000132.1 GCA_027057985.1 Chromatiales bacterium | reverse complement strand
GCCTTTCTATACTATTTATATATAGCGTACCGCCCATGCCCGCTATTGTCACTAAATTGTCATAAATATCTGGTTGAACATATATATGGATTTCCGTATATTTCGCCTGTGTCTGGTTAAAGTGGTTTTTCCTGATAATGCATAGCGGTTTAAAAAATTACCTGCTGGTAACCCTGGCTTACTGGTCGTTTACCATTACCGATGGTGCGATTCGTATGCTGGTAGTGCTCTATTTCCATCTGCTGGGTTATTCCCCGTTTGAAGTGGCGATGCTATTCCTGTTTTACGAATTTTTTGGTGTTGTCACCAACCTGGTGGGTGGCTGGCTTGGTTCACGTATCGGGCTTAATTTGACGATGAATATCGGTATGGGCATGCAGGTGGTTGCCCTGGCTATGCTGATGGTACCCGATGACTGGCTCAGTGTGGCTTATGTCATGTTTGCCCAGGCTCTCTCGGGTATTGCCAAGGATTTAAATAAAATGTCGGCCAAGGCCAGCGTGAAAACACTGCTGCCGAATGAAGATAACAGTAATGCACGCCTGTTTAAATGGATTGCGGTACTCACTGGTTCCAAGAATGCCCTCAAGGGTGCCGGTTTTTTTATCGGTGCTGTTTTATTACAGTGGCTGGAATTTCGTGGCGCGCTGGCGGTGTTATCCTCCGGCCTGTTTATCGTTTTAGTCGCGGTAATGCTGCTATTACCCCGAGGACTGGGCAAGAGCAAAAGCAGAGCAAAGTTCAGCCAGATTTTTTCCCGCACCCCGGCAATCAACTGGCTATCGGCGGCACGATTCTTTCTGTTTGGATCTCGTGATATCTGGTTCGTGGTTGCATTGCCAGTTTATCTTTATGCCGAGTTTAAATGGAGTTTTATGCAGGTGGGTGGCTTCCTCGCGCTATGGGTCATTGGTTATGGCTTTGTTCAGGCGCTGGCACCACGCCTTATTCGGCATAGTCATCATGATCATGGTCCCGATGGCCGGACTGTGACATTCTCGGCTTTTATTCTTGCCATGCTGCCCGCTGCAATGGCGATGGGTCTGAATACTTCATGGTCGGCACAATGGATATTAATCGGCGGCCTGGTCATTTTTGCCGTGGTTTTTGCCATAAATTCCGCAGTACATTCCTATCTTATCGTAGCCTATTCCGGGAAGGACAGGGTTTCCATGAATGTGGGCTTTTATTATATGTCCAATGCTGCCGGGCGCCTTGCTGGTACGGTGCTGTCCGGCTGGATTTACCAGACCCAGGGCTTAAGTGGTTGTCTGTGGTGGTCGGCGGCTTTTGTGCTCATGGCGGGACTGCTATCACTCAAATTGCCTGTTGGTAACCCGGTAAAAGCGATAGAATAGCGTTTACACTTTTATCACTCTATCCAGAGATATTTTTTGAAGTTGAAGAAACGCTATAAACGCTGGTTAATCGAGATTCTGGTCTTTGTACTGGTATTTACTGCTGCCCGCCTGTGGATGATGCGCGGTACGGCAAGTGGGGTTGCGCCGCAGCTGCAGGGCTATACTCTTGAGGGTAACTACTTTGACCTTTATAAAGATCCACGCCGCCCTATACTGGTGTATTTCTGGGCAAGCTGGTGCCCGATCTGTAAATTACAGCAGGATAAAATCAATGCCATTGCCAGCGATTACCCCGTGATGACCATTGCCATGCAGTCAGAAGATGATGCAACAATGAAAAAGTTTATGCAGGAGCAGAAACTTTCCTTTGCTGTGATCAATGATCAGCAGGGGATACTGGCAAAGCACTATGGTATACGAGGGGTTCCTGCCGCTTTTATTATTGATAGTGAAAACAATATTGCTTTTGCTGAATCGGGTTATACCACTGAGAGTGGGTTGCGGTTTCGTTTATGGCTGGCAGGGAAATAAGAATGATTGTCGATCGACTAAGGTAGGTCAGTCTTTAGTTTGACAATAAAACCAACGGATATTTTTCTCGCAAAGTATCCTGTTATGTGCAAAAAATAAACCTTTGCGTTCTTTGTGCCTTTGCTGTGAAAAATTTGTCGGTTCCGTTGTTTTACTCCTTGAACCGATCACCTGAACATAAGCATCTTTGTGGTGAAAAATTTTTGTTGGTTTTCGTTTTGTGAAAGCTATTTTTTGCTGATCTGCTGCAATACGGCCTGGAATTTATCTCTTGCATTCTCGGCAAGAAACTTGAGCAGGGGCTGGATGTGATGCAGGATAGCATCAATTTTGGGGGCAAGGGCATCGGGTTTGTTTTGCTTGAGCTGCTCCAGTAGTTCAAGAATATTGACATCTTCATATTCAGGTTTTGCGGCTAGCTTGTTGTCACTATGACTGACTACCCTGTTACCATTTTCGCCTGCTGCCTCGGCAAGATACTTTTCTGCCTGGGCGATAACGTCTTTAAATTCCTGTTTGGCTTCCAGATCAGGCTCATAGATGCCAGCACTCATGGTCAGCTTTAGCAAATCACCGTTGGGTGGTACCTTAAAAGCCATACCCTGTACTTCTTCACGCATACGATCGATTAGAGTATGGGCATTTTCCAGTGAGGTTTCCCTTAGAATAAAACCAAATTTTGAAACACCGATGCGGGCCACGGTATCTTCCTGGCGTACCCGGGTATCAAATTTTTCACCTATGGTCTTGAGTACAGTATCCATGATCTTTTTACCATGTTTGATAAACAGATCATTGAAGTTATCGATATCCATACGGATAAGTACGAAAGGTGACTGGTGGCGTACGGCATAGGCGAGAATCTCATCACCGACCTTGCAGAAGTAACGCTGACCGCCCAGCCCGGTGGTTTCATCCACCGTGGCCTGGCGTTCAAGTTTATCGGAGGTTTCGCTGAGTTTCTTGCTGGTTTGCTTAAAGGTAACATGTGCCTTGGCACGAGCCTGTAACTGCACCGAGTCAAAAGGCTTGGTAATGAAGTCATTGGCGCCTTTGTCCAGTGCTTCCTGCTTGGCATCATCATCGTCTTCCTTTCCGGTAATGATAATGACGGGTAGTTCACGAATTCGTGCATCATCTGAAGCACGCATGCGTTCCAGCAGGCCATAGCCATCGAGGTAGGGCATGGAAAGATCGGTAAAAACAACCTGAATAAGATCATCATTTAGCAAGACGGTCCAGGCATCCTCACCATTTTCTACCTCGATCACGTGGTAGTCCTTGCTGAGAACCCGGGACATGGCTCGGCGCATTACCCGTGAATCATCAACGGCAAGGATGCGGGGTTTTTCCTGCTTTTCTTCGCTCAAGATAGTAGACCCCTTTTTTATTATTACTACTGAGTATAATGGTTATTCAGGCTTTTCGGCAAACCGTTTCTGCCCGCTTTTGCCTTATTCTGTTATGATATACAGCATGAAAAAGATCACATACAGCGGTATTTTTGCTCTATTAGCATTGATGGGCAGCCTTTATACGGCCTCTGCCGAAACGGTAGAACAACGCTATCGGCAGGCAAGCCTGCCTTCCACCAGTGCAGGAGAATTTGCCAGACTGGCAAAGGATCCTGAAGCGATAGTTCGGGAAAGGGTGGCGGCGAATCGTAAAACACCGGCAAAAATATTACTTTCGCTGGCACATGATCCTGTACAGTCGGTCAAAATTGCACTGGCAACCAATCTTTCTGCTCCCGAGGCAATCTATAAGATACTTGTTCATGATAATAATACTGCCGTTCGCAGCGTGGTGGCACGTTACGAGTTCGTTCCCCTGTTTGCACTGAAAATACTTGCCAGTGATCCCGATGCGGATATCCGACTGGAAGTGGCACGTAATCTCAATAGTGATCGCAAAGTATTACAACAGCTTATGAACGATCGGGATGATCAGGTTAAAGCCGTGGCCAGCCTGGCACTGGAAAGAATCAATAACGAGTAATAGCTGCAAAAATTATCAGGGTATAAGCCAATACAAAACCCTGAGTAGTGCATCACAGATATGGAATTATTTAATGCCAGGGCTAAAGTTTTTCCTGTTTTGGTCGTGAAACTAGATATGAATGATCAACAGGCAAGTGATACTCCTCTTACTGCACGCGAACTGGTTTCCGGTTCGATTCGACTGGTCTCCTTACCGGAAGTCTGTATCCGGATAAACGAGATGCTCGATGATCCGGCAGTGACCGCGGTTGATCTGGGTAATGTCATCAGTCAGGATACCAGCCTGACCGCCCGTCTTCTGAAAATCGTCAACAGCTCCTATTATGGCTTTCAGGCAAAAATTGAAACGGTTTCCCGTGCCGTGACCGTGGTGGGACTACGGGAATTGCGTGGTCTGGTTATCGCGGCCTCCGCGGTGGAAACCTTTTCCAATATCCCCGATGAAGTGCTGAATAAAGTACGTTTCTGGCGGCACAGTCTTTACTGCGGTGTGATCGCACGCTTGCTGGCTGAAAAATGTCATGTCCTGCATAGTGAACGATTATTTGTCGCCGGACTTTTGCATGATATTGGTAAACTGGTGATTGCACAGCGATTGCCACAGGAAACCCGTACCATTGCGGTACAGTCTTATGAACAACAGCGTTCCGAGTACCAGCTTGAGGAAGAAATGCTGGGCTTTAATCATGCCGAGGTCGGGGGTGAACTGATGCATGCCTGGCATATGCCCGAGACCCTGTTTGAGTCGGTGGCTTATCACCATGAACCACGACGGGCAGAAAAGGCCATCATGGAAACCTGCCTGGTCCACATGGCAAATATCTTTACCGATGAAGCAGAGCAGGGACTGGATATGCAGGCCGAAACACCGCTACAAACGATTGATCCTTTTGCCTGGGAAATCACGGGGCTGGATGAGAGCGTTAAGGAATATGTCTTTCGTGAAGCCGGGCCGCTGTTTACCGAGGCACTGGAAACCATTCTGCCACGTTCATATCCTTCCTATTAGGCTCAGGCCTGTAAAAATTATTTTATTTGGCGTAACCTGTTTTTATTTGCAAGGCAGGTAACCATGAGCGCCATCGAGAAACTCCAGAACATTATGCAGGCACTGCGAGATCCTGAAAAAGGCTGTCCCTGGGATCTAAAGCAGAATTTCCGTTCACTTGTACCCTATACCATTGAAGAAGCCTACGAGGTGGCCGATGCTATCGAGCGTAATGATATGGCGGATATAAAAAACGAGCTGGGCGACCTTTTATTCCAGGTAGTATTTTATGCCCAGCTGGGTAAAGAGCAGAAAGCCTTCGGTTTTGAAGATATTGCTGAAGCTATCAGTGAAAAACTGGTAAGGCGACACCCCCATGTCTTTGCCGAAGACAGCGTTACCGATGCCGAGCACCAGACCCGGCAATGGGAGCAGCTCAAGGCCGAGGAACGCCGAGAAAAAGCACAGCAAAACAATAGTCGTTCCAGTATCCTCGATGATGTCAGCCGTACCCTGCCTTCACTGATGCGGGCAGAAAAATTACAGAAACGTGCCGCGCGAGAAGGTTTTGACTGGCCGGATGTGCAGGGTGTGATCGCCAAGGTTGAAGAAGAACTGGATGAAGTCCAGCATGAAGTCGAACAGGCCTCGGTGGATAAAGATCGGCTTGAAGATGAAATTGGTGACCTGTTTTTCAGTTGCGTAAACCTCGCACGATATAATGGCATAGATGCTGAGACCGCATTACGAAATGCCAACCTCAAATTTGAAAAACGCTTTCGTCGTGTTGAAAAGCTGGCAGAAGAAAAAGGCAGGTTGCTTTCTGATATGAATATCGATGATCTGGAAGTAC
>JALUTJ010000131.1 GCA_027057985.1 Chromatiales bacterium | reverse complement strand
TGCCGTCCTGGCAATCGACGGTCGCTCATCAAGTTTTCCTGCTGAATATCCTGCTACCAGCAAGAGAGAAAACATTGCGCTCTATGCAGCTCTGCGGCTAAAAACTAAGATTCGTCGGCTCCGCTATGCTTGAGCCGACAACTTTGCGGTAAAAAACTAAGTAATTGAAATTACTATCAAATACTGTCTTTTTAGCAAAAAGCACTCATAAAACCCGATTGACAAGCCCGGTTAAGATCGATAAAGTCACGCCACCTTAACTGCTTCAGGTGCCGGGTTAATTCTCTTTTAACCTGGTGAAACGAGAAGTCGGTGCGAAACACAGAACTGTATTTCAATTCCGACGCTGCCCCCGCAACGGTAGTCGAATTAAGCTGAATCATCCCTGCCACTGTGTCAAAAAGACATGGGAAGGCGATTCAGCCGGTAAGCTTCCTTACCACTCGAAAGCCCGGAGACCGGCCTGAAGTGATCGTAGTAATCGCGGAGGGCGGTTATAAACGGGCGAAGTACCTTTCATCCGTTAATCCCTCTGCACCAATAACAAACGCGCGGGTGTGCGTATAAACACGAGGGATAAAATGAAATTTTATAAATCAGCACTTATTGCTACTGTTTCCGCAGCCATTTCAGTACCAGCTATTGCCGAACAAGATCAGATTATTGTTACCGCTTCCAGAACAGCGCAAACGGTAGATGACAGTCTCGCCTCGGTGACGATTATTACCCAGAAAGATATTGAACAACAGCAGGCCAATAACCTGCTTGAATTGTTAAATGCACTTAGTGGTATCGATATGGTTAATAATGGAGGTGTCGGCAAAGCTACCAGTATGTTTATTCGTGGCACCAGCTCCAAACATGTACTGGTCATGATCGATGGTATCAAGATTGGTTCGGCAACCAATGGCAGTATTGCTTTTCAACATATCCCTGTTTCTCAGATTGAACGAATTGAAATCGTACGCGGCCCACGTGCTTCATTATATGGTTCCGAAGCAGTGGGTGGTGTTATCCAGATCTTCACTAAAAAAGGGGCAGGCAAAGAATCTGGCTCTATCGATATGCAGTATGGCAGTTTTGTAACAAACAGGATCACGGCAAGTATCAATGGCGGTTCAGAAAAAACCCGTTACTCCCTGACAGCGAATAGTCTGAAAACTGCTGGTTTTGATGCCAAGAATGACAGTGAAACCGATGATGATGGTTATCAGAATAATTCCTTTAGCTTTAACCTCTCACATAAGATCAGTGACACTTCAAGCCTGGAGTTCAATAGCATGCGTGCAAACGGGAACACGCAATATGATGGCTATTATAATAGCACCGACTTCCTGCAACAGGTTACTGGCCTGCGCTATATCGCATCACCATCATCCAGCTGGAAAAGTACACTGGAAATATCCGAAAGTCTGGATAAAACCTATAATACTGGCTCTGGCACATCGCAGTATGATACCACCCGCACCACCTATAGCTGGCAAAATGATATAACCCTGGCAGAAAACCAGCTTTTAACCGTTGGTGCCGATTACCAGAATGACACGGTTGAAAGTACTACCAACTATGATGAAACCTCGCGTAATAATATTGCTGCATTTATTCAGCACCAGTGGAGTGGCGAAAACAATGATCTGCAACTTGCATTAAGGAATGATCAAAACCAGGCCTTTGGTAATCATTCAACCGGCAATATTGCATGGGGACATAACTTCTCCACTACAACACGCATCATTGCCTCGTATGGTACCGCATTCAAAACGCCAACCTTTAACGATCTCTACTGGCCGAGTGCCGGTGATCCGAACCTGAAACCAGAATCCTCATCAACTGCTGAACTTGAACTGCGTAAACAGCATAGCTGGGGCAAAGCATCTATCAGTCTTTATGATACGCAGGTTGAAAATCTGATTTCTGGCTGGCCACCGAAGAATGTTGATCGCGCCAGGATAAAAGGTGTCGAGTTACGCCTCAATACTGTTATCGCCGGCTGGAATACACGCCTGCAATACTCTCTGCTTGACCCTCGTGATACCAAGACCGGTAAATTACTGGCTCGGCGCAGCAGTGGCTCATATCGTCTTGATATGGACAAAAGTAGCGGAAAGTGGACGGCAGGTCTGAGCATCATTGGCCAGGGTTTCCGCTATGATGATACTGCGAATACCACCCGCCTCGACGGTTATAACCTGGTAAACTTGAGAGCCAGCTATGCCCTCAGCAAGAAAATGAAACTCAGCTGGAAAATAGAAAACCTGTTTGACACAAAGTACACCCTGGTGGATAAATATAATACTCCAGGTTTAAGTGGCTATATCAGCCTTTCTTACCAGGGTTTTTAAAACAGTAAAATGAAATGGTCATCTCCACTGGTCATCTTTGTAATTGCTTCTGCAAGCATACATCTTGGCCTGTTGATGAGCATAAACTCGCAAAAAACGACCATTATACTTCCCGGCGCTGCCGGGAGTATGCTGGCAGTTAAAGTATTGCCAGTAAAAAGTAATATCACACCCGCACAGGCCCGTACAGAAAAACAATCCCGTCTCCAACATAAGAAAACGGTTACAACGGTAGCGAACAATAAAACAGCAATCAGTAACAAACCGACAGGACCTGTTTCACTCTCATCGAATAAAACCTCTGATACAAAACAACAACCTCCTCGCCAACAACAAAATAGTATTGCCCAGAGCAGGGTAATATCGATTCTGGTGAATGAACTGCGTCAGTATTTTCACTATCCCCGCCTGGCACAGAAAAGAAACTGGCAGGGTAAGGTTGTGGTTGCGCTGCATATCACCCGTTCTGGTGAAATAAAAGATATTATGCTTAGCCGTAGTTCCGGCTATACTGTACTGGACGAGGCTGCTATCCGGGCAATCCAGAAAATCAAAACTTTCCCGGATATGGCAGTATGGCAAGGACAGGATTTGAAACTTGAACTGCCGGTATTGTATAAACTGACCGAGGGATAAGCTATGGGACACCGCCTTTCAAAAATCTATACCCGCACCGGTGACAAGGGTGATACCGGTCTTGGTGATGGTTCTCGCGTTGCCAAGGATAACCTGCGCGTAGAAGCTTTTGGTACCGTGGATGAACTCAATAGCATTATTGGCATGGTACTGGCGCATGATATTACCGATGATATACGCGAGTGTCTTAACCGGGTACAGCATCATCTTTTCGATCTCGGTGGTGAACTTTGTATTCCAGGTCATACTGCCCTGGATGAAAACTATATTACCTATCTTGAAACTACGCTGGACAGCTTTAATGCCGATCTACCAATGCTTAAGGAATTTATCCTGCCAGCAGGAGGCAAGGCAACTTCGAGCTGCCATCTAGCCCGCAGTGTTTGCCGTCGCGCCGAACGTCGAGTGGTGAGCCTGGCAAGAGAAGATGATGTCAGTCAACTGGCTATCAGTTACCTCAATCGCCTCTCCGACCTGTTATTTGTGCTTGCGCGGGTACTGGCACGACAGGAAAATGGCAAGGAAGTACTATGGCAACCCTACCAGGAAAAATAATGCGCTATTATTTTTTCCTTTTTATATTTCTACTCTTCTCTCCGCTCAGTCTGTTAGCACAACAGGGTAATAACACCTGTCCACGCATTATCAGCCAGTCTCCCTATATTTCTGAAATGCTGGACTATCTTGGTATGGGCAAGTGTATTATCGGTGTCAGCCGCTATAGTAAACGTGACCTGCCTCGTACCGGTGGTATTCTTGATCCGGATGCTGAAGCCATTGATGCCCTGATGCCTGACCTGGTAATTACTTCTGACTGGGCAGACAGGGAAAAGATGCAGGCTATTATCCCGCAGGAGGCAAAACTGCTAAGACTTAAAAGTTTTTCCCGTATGGATCAACTCGAAGACAATATGAAAACTATCGTTCGACTGACCGGCTGGAAAGAGGCTGATAAAAAAATAGATCGTTTTGCTTCAGCATGGCGCAAAAAGCTTCAACAGGTAAAAGGAAATGCTCGCAAGGTTCTTCTGCTTTCCTCCTGTAGTGGTAATGCCTATTCCTTTGGTGCGAATACCCGCCTCTATGACCTTTTTACCCGGGCTGGTTTTCGGGTTATTGAAACAAAAGAAAAAATTCGCCATATTCGTCCCGGAGAAGAAATTTCATCCGTGACAGCTCTGGTTAACCAGTACCAGCCCGAGCTGTTGTTTATTTTTGAAAGGCGGCTTAATAAACAATGCCAGATGATTGTGCCAAAAGTCCCGCTAAAAATTATCAGCTTTGATGGCCAGTATTTTCTTAATCCAAATGTTAAAATACTGCAGGGGCTAGATATTCTTATCAGCAAAAATCATCTCTGGAAATAATTATGAGTGACACTGAAAAAGATCGACGCCATACTGCACGCATGGCGAAAAAGAAAGCCGTGGTCGATGCCAGTATAAAAAAAGCCGAGCGTGAACAGGGCATCATTGTTATCACCACCGGTAATGGCAAAGGTAAAAGCTCCTCAGCCTTTGGTATGGTGGCAAGGGCACTTGGTCATAATATGAAGGTAGGTATCATTCAGTTTATCAAGGGTGCCTACTCCACCGGCGAGGAAAGTTTTTTTCGTCGTTTTCCTGATGAAGTGGAATACCATGTCATGGGGGATGGCTTTACCTGGGAAACACAGGACAGGCAAAAAGATATTGAAACTGCAAGCCGTGCCTGGCACGAAGCACGTCGTATGCTTTCTGATAACCACTATGACCTTGTTATTCTCGATGAACTCAATATTGTTTTAAAATACGGTTACCTTACGCTGGACGATGTGATTGCAGACCTGAAAAAACGCCCGGCGATGCAACACGTGGTGATTACCGGCCGTGCTGCAAAAGATGAACTGATTGAAATTGCTGATACCGTGACAGAAATGAACGACATCAAGCATGCCTTTCGCTCCGGTATCAAGGCGCAAAAGGGTATCGAACTATAATGACCGTTTGCTGTCCTGCCCTGTTAATCAGTGCGCCTGCATCCGGCCAGGGAAAAACAACCGTTACCGCAGCACTAGCGCGTTACCATCGTAATCAGGGTAAAAAGGTGCGTGTTTTTAAAACCGGGCCCGATTTTCTTGATCCCATGATCCTTGAACAGGCTTCTGGCAACCCGGTCTATCAGCTCGATCTGTGGATGGTAGGTAAAGCGGCCAGCCGGCGATTACTCTATGATGCAGCGAAGGAAGCCGATCTAATTCTGATTGAAGGGGTGATGGGCCTGTTTGATGGTAACCCCAGCAGTGCTGATCTCGCCGAGTTCTTTTCCATCCCGGTACTGGCGGTTATCGATGCCAGTGCCATGGCCCAGACTTTTTCTGCCATTGCCTATGGCCTGCGCAACTTTCGTAATAGCCTGCCTTTTGCTGGCGTGATCGCCAATAATGTCGCCAGCGCCGGCCATGCCGACATGCTGGCACATGAATTCCCCGAAAAAATTAATTTTTACGGTGCCCTGCAACGAAATGCTGATATAAAACTACCGGAACGCCATCTCGGGCTGGTGCAGGCAAATGAAGTAAAGCAGATCGATACTATTCTGGATGAGGCGGCCGAAGCCATAGCCAGTACCCGTCTAAGCGAACTACCCGACGTGGTTGAGTTTAGCCCAGTTGATATGCAGCAAGCTAAGCCTTTACTACAGGGAATACGTATTGCTGTTGCGCGAGATGATGCCTTTTCCTTTATCTACCCGGCAAATATCGATCTGCTTCGACAACTGGGTGCTGAACTGGTATTTTTTTCTCCGCTAGAAGATACGGCTTTACCAAAAGCTGATGCACTATGGTTACCGGGTGGTTATCCGGAACTCTATCTTACTGAACTGGAAAGTAACAACGAAATACTTGAATCTATCCGGCAGCATCATAAGAACAATAAACCCGTACTTGCAGAATGTGGCGGCATGCTCTATTTAATGCAAACCCTGACCGACAAGGAAGGCCACAAAGCCAATATGGCAGGCCTGCTAGTGGGTGATGCCATTATGCAAAAACGGCTGATGGGGCTGGGGATGCAAAAGGCGCTTCTAAAAGAAGGCGAACTCAGCGGCCATACCTTTCACCATTCACGGCTTGAAACCGATATGCAGGCAGAAGAATACGGACAAAAGCAATACGATAATAGCCAGGGCGAAGCCATTTATCGTAATGGCCAGCTTGTTGCCAGCTATATACATCTCTACTTTCCTTCTAACCCGGAGGCGGTGGCAAAGCTATTTTCCCCGGGCTTATGCCATGATTAAACTCTCACAAACAATACAGGCACTAAACAATTCGAATTTTAAGACTATAGCCAAACAGGAAATTGAAACTATTAATAAGCAGGCATTACCTTTACAACAGGGACTATCTCACAGCAGTTATGTCAGTGATGAAGCATTCAGCGTGGTCATTCTTAATCACCATGAAACCGAACAGCGATTAATCATTAAAACAGGTATCTTTTATAGTGGCATTATTTCCGGTTGCAGCTGTGCCGACGATCCTACCCCGCTTGACCTGCAAAATGAATATTGTGAAATCCAGTTTAGTATTGATAAAATCAGTACAGAAACTGAGATCACTCTGCTTGAAAACTAACGGATAATAAAATGATTAAAAAACCAGTTATTGTTATTGGACTCGGTGAAATGGGCAGTGTCTTTGCCCGTGCAATACTGAAACTTGGCCACCCGGTTTACCCCGCCAATCGAAACACCGATTTAAATGAACTGGCACAGGCGATTCCTGATCCGGAAATGGTACTGGTTGCCGTGGGTGAGAAAGATCTGCAGCCGGCACTAAAACAGCTTCCATCGGAATGGAACAATACTATCGCTTTGCTACAAAATGAACTCTTACCCCGTGACTGGCAGGATCATCCCTTTAGTGATCCTACCGTTATTTCTGTCTGGTTTGAAAAGAAAAAAGGCCAGGATTCAAAGGTACTGATTTCATCCCCCTGTTTTGGACCAAAAGCCACTCTGCTGGTTGAAGCACTGGCAACACTGGATATTCCGGCACATGTCGTCGCCTCGGCAGAAGAAATGGAAAACGAGCTGTTAATCAAGAATGTTTATATTCTCACCACCAATATCTCGGGACTGGTGACAAAAGGAAACGTCGAAGACCTCTGGAACAATCATTATGATCTTGCCATGGAGGTTGCCAGTGAAGTTATGGACATACAGGCCACCCTGGTGGGGCATGAGCTAGACAGGGAAAAAATGATTGCCGGTTTCAAAAAAGGGATTGATGGTGATCCGGAACACATGTGCATGGGACGATCTGCACCGGCACGCCTGCAACGTGCACTTGAAATGGCTGATGCAGCAGGCCTGGCAGTGCCAAAGCTACGTGAAATCAGTAACGGATTTTAACATAAAGCAGGCAGCTGGTAGGTTGGCTCAAGCGAAGCGGAGCCGACAAATTTGTACTGTCGGTTCCGTCGCTTTGCGACTTGAACCAACCTACAGTTTAGCAAAAAACTTTATGTTCTCTACAGCTCCATATTCTTTGCGTTAAATTCCTTATCCCGTCCATATAAATACCAATCTTTTACCTGGCGTATTCCAGGAACTGACAAAGCTGTTCTGCTCCCTGCAAAATACGCGGTCCCACCCGCTGCATAATAGAGGGATCGATATAATACAGGTGTCCGTTTTTTACCGCAGGTAACTGTGGCCATTTCTTCCATGCATCCAGCCAGTCTGGACGTGACTTACCCATCCCACCAGAAACAATCACCTGTGGTCGTGCCAGCAATACCGATTCAAGTGAGACCTGTGGAGTCAGGGTACTGAGCTCGGCAAAAACATTGCTGCCACCACAAAGATGGATAATTTTTGAGATCAGGTGCTTGCCACTTACGGTCATAATCGGCTTATGCCAGACCTGATAAAACACCCTGACTTTCTTTTTTCTCGCATATTGTTGTTCAAGCTTTTTATACCTTGCAACAAAAGCATCGGCAGTTTTATCCGCCACTTCAGAGGTACCAGCGAGCAGGCCAAAGTTACGGATATTTCGGGCAATTTCCAGCGGTTGCCGTGGCTCACTCATATAAATGGGAAAACCGAGCGTTTTTAGTCGCGCTATCTGATCCCGGTTGTTCCCCGAAGCCCAGGCAATAATCAAATCAGGCTTTAATGAAATAATTTTTTCCAGATCAAGCGAGGGATATCCTCCCACACGGGTAATTTTTTTCGCTGCTTCAGGATAATCACTATAGGAAACCGTAGCGATGATCTTCTGCCCTGCCCCGGCAGCAAATAAAGACTCGGTGATATGCGGTGCCAGACTGACTATCCGTTGCGCCGGATGGATAAGCTGCACCTTGTTTCCTTTATCATCACTCAAGGTGATGGTTGCTCGTGCAGTAAAAACGTAAAGCGCTAAAACACTCAGTAAGACAATTCTGTTAAGCATGGATTTCTGACCCGGTCATTTGTTTTATCATTCCGATCATTTCTGTCCTGTTTAAAACCTGCTGCAGACGCTGCCAGTCATTCTCACTCGCTGGCAGGCCAAACCGCAGAGCAGGCAAGCTGTTTTTCATGTCTGGATAATAACGCAAAAGTATCGCATGCTGTGCAAAAAGATCATGGATCTCTTTTGCCCGTGGATGTTGCAGATACTGAAACAGTGCCGTTCCTCCCTGTACAGTAAAACCACTTCTTTCCAGCAAAGTTTTCAGTCGTATTGAGGCCCGTTCAAGCTGTTGCCGGTTGATTTTCTGCCATGAGCTGTCCTGCAGGGCATCACGGGCAATTGCACGTGTCATCCCGGTCAGGGTCCAAGGGCCAAGCCGGCTTGCCATGTGCTGTAAAAAAGATCGGTCACTGAGCACAAAGCCACAACGAATGCCTGCCAGGCCAAAAAACTTGCCCATGGAACGCAGAACGATGAGTCCGGGTCTGGTGGTATAAGGCACGATACTCTTTTCTGGCGTAGTATCCATAAATGCTTCATCGACAATCAACCAGCCACCGCGCAATGACAACTGCTGATGCCACGAGAGCAGGGTTTCAACCGGCACAAGATGGCCATCCGGGTTATTGGGATTGATAATCACCACGACATCCAGCTCAGGCAGGTGCGATTCAAGCTGATGAATAGCCAATGGAATAACAGAATGCCCGTTCTGTTGCCAGTTGTATTCATGTTCCGCATAACCCGGAACAATGACCGCGACACGTGATGCAGCTCTTAATGTGGGTAACAACTGTATCGCAGCCTGTGAGCCAGCAACCGGCAGAGCATAGTCACTGCCGTAATATTCACAGGCCGCCTGCTGCAGCCCATCCTCTTCCTCGGGTAAGCGCTGCCAGCTTGTCGCATCACATGTCTGCACTGGCCAGGCCTGTGGATTAAGGCCTGTGGAAAGATCCAGCCAGTCCTGGCGAGGAATACCATACTCGCTGGCTGCCACATTAAGGCGACCACCGTGATGTAACCCGGCTGTAATAAGATTATCGCAAGAAGACAAACAGGCTATTTCCCAGAATAATGATAAAAACCCATAACAATATCGTTTTATATTGCAGAATAATACTGCGCTCGATATCTTCTGTTTCAGGTAAAACATCACCACCCAGTTGCGGCCGGCGAATATTTTCCCCATGATACCGTGCCATACCTCCGAGTGAAACACCCAGCGCCCCGGCCCCGCTTGCCATTACCACTCCCGGGTTTACTCCCTTCCACTGCCCGGCCTGCTTTATCCAGCAGGACAAAGCAGAACGGGTATTACCCAGCAGGGCATAACTGATGGCCGTCAATCGGGCAGGAATATAATTGAGAACATCATCGATACGCGCCGTAACCCGACCAAAGTAGATAAAACGATCCGTTCGATACCCCCACATCGCATCCAGGGTATTAGCCAGCCGGTACAGGATCACCCCCGGTGCACCCAACACGATAAACCAGAACAGAGCAGCAAAAATAGCATCATTGCCATTTTCCAGTACCGACTCGATAGTTCCCCTTATGACCGCGAGCTTATCCGCCTCATGGGTATCACGGCTGACCATCATTCCCAGTTTTTCCCTGGCCTGTGCCAGCTCCCCCTGAACTAAGGCCTTCGAGACCGTACGCGCATGCTGTACCAGGCTGTGAGCACCGATAGCAAAACTAAGACAAAGCACACCTGTTATAAAATCTGAATAAGGTGAATACAGTTGCTCAAGCCATGCCATAAGAAAGACAAAAGGCAGTACCAGTAATAACCAGCCCAGGCTACCATATAGAATGGCAAGCCGCTTTTCAGGTTCCCGGTTGAGTCTCTTTTCCAGCGTGCTGGCCAGATAACCAAAACCCACCAGTGGGTGCCATCTGCGCGGCTCCGTGGTAACCGCATCGAGTAACAGGGCAAGAACAATAACAAGTGATAAAGTCATGCCGGGAGTTTATCAGGACAGCCTGGAAAATAAATGTCAAAATAGCCTTATGACAGCAAAAACGATCATGATACAGGGAACTACCTCAGATGCCGGTAAAAGCACGCTGGTTGCTGGCCTGTGCCGGATTTTAAAAAACCAGGGGGAACGGGTTGTCCCTTTCAAACCACAGAATATGGCGCTCAATAGCGCGGTCACGATGGATGGCGGTGAGATCGGTCGTGCCCAGGCAGTGCAGGCGCTCGCGGCGGGACTGCAACCCCATACCGATATGAACCCGGTCTTACTCAAACCCAGTTCGGATACCGGTGCCCAGGTCATCGTTCATGGCAAGGCGGTAACCAGTCTTGATGCCGTGGCCTATCATGATTACAAAACCACCGCGATGCAGGCAGTAATGGCCTCCTACCAGCGACTGCAACAGCAATATGACTGGATTATTGTCGAAGGAGCCGGCAGTCCGGCAGAAATCAACCTGCGAGATCATGATATTGCCAATATGGGCTTTGCCGAAGCCGTGGATTGCCCGGTCATCCTCGTCGCCGACATCGATCGTGGTGGTGTCTTTGCCCATATTACCGGCACCTTTGAACTGCTGTCTCCGTCTGAACAACAACGTACCCGAGGCTTTGTCATTAACCGCTTTCGTGGTGATATCAGCCTGCTGCATTCCGGGCTTGAATGGCTGGAACAACGCACGCAGCGTAAGGTAATGGGGGTACTGCCCTACCTGAAAGGTTTTCATCTTGAAGCCGAAGACAGCATCAATACACAACAGCGAAGAGACCGGGAAAAAGAACAGCTCAATGTTGTTGTGCCCGTCCTGCCCCGCATTAGCAACCACACTGATATGGATGTATTACGTCTACATCCACAGGTTAACCTTCAGTTTATCGGCCCGCAACAATCAAAACCTGCTGCTGATCTTGTTATCCTGCCTGGTAGTAAAAATGTACAACACGATCTTGGCTGGCTAAAACAACAGGGCTGGGACAGCTACATTGAAAAGCACCTGCGTTACGGCGGTAAGCTACTGGGTATCTGTGGTGGCTACCAGATGCTGGGCAAACAGCTTCATGATCCGCATGGGCTTGAAGGCAAAGCCAAAAGCTGTGAAGGACTGGGACTGCTGGATTTTGAAACCACGATTGAAGAGGAAAAGCAGTTAAAGCAGGTTAGCGGACATTTCTGCCATGATAATGCAGGAGTAAGTGGTTATGAAATTCATATGGGTGTTTCAAATGGTCCTGCTCTGAATCAGCCAGCAATTAAGTTGCCGCATGGTAATGATGGCGTTATCTCGGAAGACGGCCAGATAATGGGAACCTACCTGCATGGCCTGTTCGATCACAAAGAAGCCCTGCAAAGCCTGCTAAAGTGGGCCGGACTTGAGAAAAGTGAAGCATTTGATTACGAAAAATTCAGGGAAGACGAACTTGATCGGCTAGCAAATGAAATGCAGCAGCATCTTGATATCGAAGCTATCTTAAACATATAAAAGAAGCATAAAAATTTTTCTTGTGTAGCTCAGCCGTAGAAATTATTTTGTCTGCTCCACTGCGCTTGAGCCGACCTTCAAATTTTTCACCGCAAAGTCGCAGAGAGCGCAAAGGTTTATTTATTCCTCGTAACAGGATATTTTGCGAGAAAAATATCCGTGAATTTTTTTCGTCAGGCTGAAGCCTAAGCTACACAAAATAAATTTGCGAACTCTGCGTCTTGGTGTTCTTTGAATTTTTTCTGGCATGTTGTCGGCTCCGCTGCGCTTGAGCCGACCTATCTGACTCGAGATGTGATTTTATATCAGCACCAGCAAGGTAGCGGCTTCAACCAGTTCTACTGTGGCACCTACTGTATCTCCAGTCAAACCGCCGATACGTTTTATCATCATGTAACGCAGGGCATAGCCAAAAAGAAAAACCAGTAGCAGCCAAAGGCTGGCTTTTCCCACCAGAATCACAAACAGGGCAATAACAACCAATGTCACGATAAATACCGACTGTAGTGACAGATATTTAACCAGTAATTCCGCCATACCACCACGACGTACGTTCTGTGTTGTTGCAAGCAGGATCATGGCTGCGGTTCTACCCGCAACAGGAGCCAGTATCAATAATGTCCAGTCGATATGAATCAGCAAAGAAAATTTCAGCAATAGTAACAGAATTAAAATGATAACCGCGGCAGGCCCGCTACGCGGATCTTTCATAATTTCCAGTGTACGTTCACGATCGCCAAAGCCACCGAGCCAGGCATCGGCACTGTCGGCAAGACCATCGAGGTGCAATGCTCCGCTAACAAGCACCCAGGCAGCAAGCAGTATCACTGCTTCGACCATGCCATGCGCTGGCAGAGAGATAAATGACAGCCCCCACTGTAGTAACCATAATAAAAGGCCTATCAACAAACCAACCAGCGGATAGAACAGCACCGACCAGCTATAGAGTCTTTCATTATCGTTTTCATTGATATAACAGCGCGAAGGCACCGGGATACGAGTGAGTAACAACATGGCAGTGCAGAATGCTTTAAGCATGATCTGTTACCCCATGGAAAACCAGTCGTGACCAGATCTCATTATCACTTGGTTCAACCTGGATACGTGACAGGCTGGCAAGTTCGACCTGTAGCCGAAACAGGGCTGTTATTGGCATATCCAGCACATGAGACAAAATCATACGAATTACCCCAGCATGAGTCACAACAACAATATGCCGACCCCGGTATTGCGCTATTAAATCCTGCCAGCCGCATAAAACTCTTTGCTGAAAGTCTAGCAACCTTTCGCCACCCGGCGGTGTCACGGCTACTGGATTATCCCAGTAGCTTTTTATCTTTTCACCATCGGTTTTTAATAATTCTTCAGCCGTTTTGCCTTCCCACTCACCAAACGCAATCTCGCTAAATGCCGCTTCAGTTTTTAACGGTATCTCCCTGTCCTGCGCAAGTTCGGTTGCAAAACTGGCGCAGCGTTGCAATGGCGAACTGATCACGCTCTGCCAGCCGCTATAAGGTTTTGTTACAGTATGCAGTTGTTGCCTGCCCTTTGCAGTTAAAGGATCATCCTGCTGACCACGGTAACATTGCCCTCCGGCAACTTCCCCATGACGCAACAGATCGATAATCGTTGTCTCAGTCACTCGTGGAAACACCGGCTTCGGCAAAAGTCGCCATCTCAGCATGTAAGGCACAGGCCTGCTGAATAAGTGGCACGGCTACCGCAGCACCACTACCCTCGCCCAGTCGCATATTCAGATTTAAAAGCGGTTCAACTCCCATCGCAGCAAGAAGTGTAGCGTGTCCCTGTTCATGCGACTGATGTGCATAGATAAACCATTCCTGGCATCCCGGTTTGATTCTTCTTGCCGCTAGCGAAGCCGCGGTGGCAATAAAGCCATCGATGATCACTGGTAAGCCCTGCTGTGCCGCATGAATATAAGCGCCACAAAGTGCGGCAATTTCAAAACCACCAAAATAACGCAGTATAGAAATATCATCCAGACTGTCGGCCTTGTGCAAAGCAAGTGCCTTTGCGATAACCTCAGCCTTGTGACTGACACCCTGCTCATCCAGGCCAGTGCCTGGCCCTGCCAGCTCTGCTGCTGTTTTACCCAGGTAGGCACAGGCCAGTGCCGTTGCCGAAGTGGTATTGGCAATACCCATATCCCCACCGATATAAACCCTGGCACCGCTACTGATCGCGCGTTGCACGGCATCGACACCCGCCTGCATGCCCTGTTGTAGTTGTGCTTCATCCATCGCAGCCTGCCTGGCAAAATTACTGCTAGAAGCCGCAATACGGTGCCGAATCACACCATCGAGTTCACCCGTATCTACCACGGTACCAAGATCAATCACTTCCAGTACTGCGCCCAGTTGTTTTGCCAGTACACTAATGGCCGCACCACCACGGGCAAAGTTCTTGATCATTTCACTGGTCACTACCTGAGGGAAAGCCGAAACGTTCTCTTCTGCAATACCATGGTCGGCAGCAAATACACTGATATGAACTTTATCCACCACGGGATGCTGTGTTTGTTGTACCGCTGAAAAAAAGATGCCCAGTGTTTCCAGCTTGCCCAGTGAGCCGGGCGGCTTGGTCAGAATCGCCTGGCGTTCTCTGGCGGCATCAATGGCCTGTTGTGAAACTGGTTTTATATCCTGTTCGATCCACTTCATTGTTTACCCTTTAATCCGGCTGGGGATACCCGCAACCATCAATGTGACTCGCTGGCAGGCTGTTGCAAGTTGCTGGTGCATACGCCCAGCCTCATCAACAAACTGCCGGTTAATTTTCCCCATGGGAATAATACCCATGGAAACTTCATTACTAACAAAAATAACCTGCCCCGGTAAAACACTGAGTGTTTCCACCAGGCTGGCAATATTTTCTGCAATATGATCTTTATGTTGTTCCGAGTACAGCTGGTTACTTAACCACAGGGTTAAACAGTCCACCAGGAGACAGGTAGAAGGGCTTGCCTGTTGTTTTAAGACGGTTGCCAGCTCAAGTGGTTCTTCAACCAGTTTCCAGTGTGCCGGGCGTTGCTGCTGGTGATGTGCAATACGCTGCTGCATTTCATTATCCAGTGCCTGCGCGGTGGCAATATAGACCACGTCCAGCCCACTTTGCGTGGCACGACTTTCAGCATAGGCACTTTTACCGGAACGCGCACCACCGAGAACAAGCTCATGCATAATGATTAAAAACTCGGAAGGAAAAAAAATGCAGGATCATAACAGCAGCCACTGTTTTTTATTTTTATACTAACCAGCCGGTAACGGTTAACAGGCCAAGCAATACCACCCAGACGATGACAGCGCGTTTAACCAGAGCAAGGGCATGATGAATGCCATTGATGTCGATCTCATCACTGTTATGGTGCTGACGATCGATACGAGATTCATAGCGTAGCGCACCAATGCCACTGATAACGATAAATTTTTCACTTTGCCGCTGCCACAGGTCGGCAATGCCGTTCCAGTAGCTCATGGTATCGACAAAATTTCCGGCCACCGCGAAACTCAGCACCACGATACGTGCCGGTAACCAGACAAGAATATCGTAGAGGTCACGACTGGCACGGGAAAAATCATCATCCTGATCCTGCTGTTGCTGCTTTAACAGGCAACTGACACGAAACAGTACCGCCCCCACCGGGCCGAGCAGAATAAACCAGAAAATCACACCCAGGATTCGAATATTGGACTGCAGCAGGATCTCTTCTTTTACCGTCTGCGCCAGTTGCATTGGTGGTTCAGCGATTTCGCGCCCAGCAAGTTCAGAGGCATAGAGATTGGCTGCCTCGTAATCCTCCTCTTCCATGGCAGTGATGATTTTCTGTACATCTTCATCGAGATCGCGCGGACCGATACTAAAAATCAGTACCGCGATGCCAAACAGGAAGGCAAACAGCCCCAGCACG
>JALUTJ010000130.1 GCA_027057985.1 Chromatiales bacterium | reverse complement strand
CCGGCTACAACACCATCACCAACAAAATGAAAACTATAACTTTTTAACAGCTGATCGATTTTTAAAGGAAAACTGGGTGGAAATTCCTGATCCGGGCGACGCTTGTCTACTACCACGGCTTTTTTATCTGGCAGAATACAGGTTACGCTATCACCACTGCGGATGACCTCGCGTCCCGAACCATCGAGTGAAATCAGATGACCATATTCACCATTTTCATCCACGCTGTGGATAATTTTCATCGAACTCATCTGGTCATTCTGGTCGTAGACAAACACACCCTCGTAAGTAAGCATGTGTGATGCCTTGTGCATTTTTTCGAGCCAGGCCTCGATTTCCGCTTTAGGATGATCGGCCTGTGCTGTTGAGAGAAATAACCACAATGGCAAAAGCCATAATATTCTACTTATCATGCTGATCCTGTTGTTCCGTTCCATCTGCAACATAACTGACGATCCGGGTATATGGCATAATGCCACTGACACGGATAGAAGGTGAATACTCATTATGATTGACCAGGTAACCACTCAGACGTGATTCGACTTCAGCATCAAGTTGCTGCCGCGTGGTAAAGCTGACCTGACGCAGCTGGGCACCTGATACTGGACCAGTGGCATTTACAGGTGTGGATAGCTGTGCAATTTGTGCTGTCTCGTTATCAATAATACGTGCCTGCTGTACACTCAACACCGCCAGGGTCGCAACCGTAGCCGCCACGGCAAGACCAGCTACCTGCCTGAAGACAGCACGGGGCTGAATCCTGCGCCATAAAGGAGCCAGGATAACCGGTTCATTTTCCAGTGCTTTACTAACTGAATCTGAAATATCCAGCTCAGGGTAATCCGAGAGCTGGCCTTTCATCGCATCACGTGCAATATGATAGCGATGCCAAACGGCCTGCATGGCCTTGTCGCTGGCGAGCTGTTTTGACCATTGTTCAAGATCACGAAGCTCACCATCCATCAGTGCTGAAAGCTTGTCTGTTTTGTCATTCATCATAATCGTTCTCTCGAGACTAACTCAGTAAAGGTCGTAATTTTTCATCAATGGCTTCACGTGCCCGGAATATGCGTGAGCGTACCGTTCCAACAGGACACGACATTGCCTCAGCAATTTCCTCGTAACTCATTCCCTCGATCTCGCGCAGGGTAATCGCTGTTTTAAGATCATCCGGCAGTTCTTCGATGGTTTTTAGTACCATCTCGCCAATTTCATCTTTTAGCAGCAATCGCTCCGGTGAGGCATTCTCCTGTAATCCATCTGCCCCGGCGTACTGTTCGGCCTCCGAGGCCTCGATATCGTCCCGCGGTGGTCTGCGCCCCTGGGCGACCAGGAAATTCTTCGCGGTATTGATGGCGATACGATAGATCCAGGTATAAAAAGCACTGTCACCGCGAAAATTGGCCAGTGCCCGATAAGCCTTGATAAAGGTTTCCTGGGCCAGATCCTGCACTTCAGACGGGTCACGCACATAGCGGGACAGGATATTCATGACGCGCTGCTGGTACTTCAATACCAGGACGTCGAATGCCTTCTTGTCGCCTTTCTGTACCCGCTCTACCAGCGCCTGATCAATATCTCGTTCACCCATTCGGGTCGTTCCTTTTCCTGCATTTATAAAGGCTTCCCGAATGTGTAACTAGACATACAAATCGGGCCAGAGTTCGCCAATTATTGAA
>JALUTJ010000129.1 GCA_027057985.1 Chromatiales bacterium | reverse complement strand
TGTTTATAGTAATTAAACACGTCTTCGATTTCCTGTATTGCACCATCGAGAGTATTATCGGCTGAATGATGTGGTGCATTTTGTCCGGGTTCGGTTTTCCTGATGTCCTGGAGCGAGATGATTTTCATCGCCAGTACCGTGGTATTGTCACTTTTCGGATAGCTGCTTTGTTCAGCACGGGTGGCGAGTAGAGTGATAGCTTCGGTAATATTATTGTCAATCAGGTTCGCTCCGATCTGTGCATCATCCAGCGGTTCCCAGAAGCCATCACTGCAAAGTAAAAGTGTATCACCGGGTTGCAGATCAACGCCGTTACTGACAGTAACGGTAGGCTCAACTTCCATCAGACCGATACATTGCGTGACATAGTTGCGCATGGGGTGCCCCTGGCGTTTATCGATACTGATTTCACCTTTCTGGTAAAGCTGTTCTACGAAGGAATCATCCTGGGTGCGATAAAGTGGCAGGCCGTTACGGAAAAGATAACAACGGCTATCACCGACATGTGCCCACCAGGCTTTTTTATTCTGCACCAGGCAAAGCACGGCGGTAGAGCCGGGTTCAATCGGTGGATTCTGTTTTTGTCCCATGGCTCGCACCGCGTAATGCGCCTTGATGATCAGCTTTTGCAGCAGGGCTTTGGGATCTTCCACCGGCATAATTTCATGCCGAAGTTCATGTTGTACAGATTTTACCAGTGTTTCAGCGGCAAGCTCACCACCGGGTTTACCACCGAGGCCATCACCCAGGATCAAAACCACACCGCCATGAGTTTCAAACACACCCAGTCTGTCCTGGTTGTTCTTGCGGTTTCCAAGTAAGCTGACGCGGCCAATTTCGTATTGCATGTCTTATCTCAGGATACAGATTGACTGACACCATTCTGGGTCAGGCTTTTAATCGCTTTCAGTTTTTCGAGAAAGGGCGCAATCTTCTGCGGGCGGATCATGGGATCCACCTCCATGGCCCAGTCGATCGCTTCAAGCAGTTCAGGGGTGTATTTTTTCCTGAACGCGGTCAGCGCCGGACGCATGGTATCTTTCTCGCGTCGTTTCGGTGATGAAGGCGGGGGTGTCCCTTCGATACAGGTTCGCATGGTGGCTCCAATGGCATAGATATCGGTCCACGGCCCGACATAACCGCCGGGATCAAGTTGTTCTATCGGTGAAAAGCCCGGCGTAATCACCTGGTTGGGCTGGAACTGCCGGGTATGCATCATCTCGTGTACTGCGCCAAAGTCGAGCAGTAGCGGGCTGGCACCGGTGCGCAGATGGATATTGCCGGGTTTGATGTCCAGGTGTAACAGGCCGCTACTATGAATCAGTTCCAGTCCTTCCAGCAAAGGGATAAACACGGCACCGAGCAGGGCCTCGCTGAGGCCACCGCGGTGTTTTTTGATATAGCTTTGCAGGTTCACCCCTTCCTCGTAGTCCATGACCATGTACACGGTGCCATTGGCACGGAAAAAGTTGATCACGTTGACGATATTAGGGTGCTTGAGATTGATCAGGGTGCCGGCTTCCTGGAAAAACAGGCGCTTGCCATGGGCAAAACGTTCAATATTGGCCTCACTGGTGGGATGAATCTCGTTATTCTCGGCGCGAACGGCCAGCCGAGACGGCATATATTCTTTGATCACCACCTTGTTGCCATTATCTTCATGGGCAAGATAGACAATAC
>JALUTJ010000128.1 GCA_027057985.1 Chromatiales bacterium | reverse complement strand
AACGGCGTAATCCGCGGCAAGGCCTGGAAACAGCTCGATGCCTTTGCCCAGGAGTTACGTATCCCGGTAGCGAATACTTTTATGGCCAAGGGCGTCATCCCCTTCAAGCATGAAATGGCGCTGGGCAGTGCCGGGCTACAGGCTAATGATTATGTCAGTTGTGGCTTTAGCAAGGCCGACGTGATTATCTGTATTGGCTATGATCTGGTGGAATACCATCCTTACCTGTGGCACCCAACAAAGGATCGCACCATTGTCCATATCGATCAGTCACCGGCTGAAGTGGACGCTTACTACCCTGTAGAATGTGGCGTTGTGGGTGATATCAAGCACTCCCTGCTGCGGATTATGGAGCTGGCCAGCACCAATACCGGCAGTCACATGCGTGCCCTGCGCGAGGCGCTGATCGAGGACATGAACCAGCACAAGGATGACTTCAGCGTGCCGATGAAGCCGCAGAAGATTATCTGGGATTTGCGTACCGCGATGGAGATGGAGGATATCGCCATTTCCGATGTGGGCGCGCATAAAATGTGGATGTCACGTATGTTCCGCTGCGAGCTCCCGAACACCTGTATTATTTCCAATGGTTTTGCCAGCATGGGCATTGCGGTGCCCGGCGCCATTGGTGCCAAACTCGCCTACCCGGATCGTGGCGTGGTCGCCGTGACCGGTGATGCCGGTTTTATGATGAACTCGCAGGAAATTGAAACTGCTCTGCGCATGAAAACCCCGATCGTGATCTTAATCTGGAATGACTCGGCCTATGGGCTGATCGAATGGAAGCAGATGAACCAGTTTGGGCGTAAATCGCATATTGATTTTACCAACCCGGATTTCGTCAAATACGCCGAGTCATTTGGTGCCAAAGGTTACCGGATTGAAAAGGGTGAAGATCTCTTACCCACCCTGAAAAAAGCACTGGCGGATAAGACCGTTAGCGTGATTGATTGCCCGGTGGATTATAGTGAAAATCTCAAACTCACTGGTAAGTTAGGTGAAATGGTTTGTCCAATCTAGCAAAAGAAAATATTTTACGCATTCTCAGTTATAACCTGCAGGTCGGCATAAAAACCAGCCGGCCGAGCCAGTATATTACCGGTAGCTGGAAACACCTGATACCACACTCGCAACGCCTGAATAATCTCGATGAAACCATTAGCTTTCTTGAAAGCTATGATATCGTCGGCTTACAGGAAACCGATGCCGGTAGCCTGCGCAGCAACTACATCAATCTGACCGAGTACCTTGCCAACCGCGCACGCTTTCCGTTCTGGTATCACCAGGTCAATCGTAACCTCGGCCACCTGGCTAAACACAGTAATGGTCTGTTAAGTCGTATCCGCCCTTATAATACAGAAAATCTGCGCCTGCCGGGGCTGATTCCGGGTCGTCAGGCCATCGTAGCAAAGTATGGCACGAAAGAAGAAAGCCTCGGTGTCTTTGTCGTGCACCTTGCGCTCAGCAAACGAGCGCGGATGCGGCAACTGGCAATGATTGGCGAGCGGGTTAATGAATTTGATCATGCTATCCTCATGGGCGATCTCAATTGTAAGGTAGACAGCCGTGAGATGCGCCATCTTTTCAATAGCACAAAGCTGCATGAGCCACAGGAAGAAGTGCGTACCTTCCCCAGCTGGCAACCACAACATCATATTGATCATATCCTTGTGACTTCCGAGCTGGAAATACTTAGTGCAAAATCACTGAAGCATTTTTGCTCTGATCACCTGCCAATCATGATGGAAGTGAAACTGCCAGAAACACTGGATCTCTCGTCGACGCTTTACCATCGACACCCATCTGAAGTGGCGTAGTCATGGCCGGCAACAAGTATATCGATATCGACGATAGCCCGTCGGACAAGTGGAAGACAAAATACCTCGCCAGCCTGGAAGAGCTGGAACAAAAAGAAGCCTACTGGCAACAAAGTGAAAAGATCCTGCGGGCACTGATCGTTCAGCTCAGTGAAGCCACCGATGATTCCTCGCAAAAGCTGAACAAGCAACTGGGTGTCCTGAAAGATGCGGTGCAAAAAGGAGTTGCTGCAACCAAGTTGAAAAAAGCCATTGATGAAGTGGCCGACAGTATCCTCGGGCTCAAGGCAATACAGCAAAAGAAAAAAAATGATAGCAAAAAGCTTTTTTCTGATCTCATCACCCGGATAACCCCGGCGGGTAAGATAGAAAAGAAACTGAGCAAGCTGGCAAAAAAGATTGATAAAACTTCCTCGATAAAGGAAATGCAGCCACTGGTAGAAGAGCTGGCAAAGTTACTGGTTTATGGTCTCTCGCTTGCAGAGAAAAAACAGAAACAGGGCGGCCTGCTTTCATCCCTTATCAGTAAGGGCGAAGCAGCAGGAGAACGCGTAGCAGAAGAAACAGTCATACAGCAGGCAGAGCCTGCAAAAGCTCTGGAACTGGATAATGCCATCGCCAGCCTGACAGCATTGCTGGAAAAAATGATCCTGCCAACCGATCTGCAGGTAGAAGCCAACCTGGTGAAAAGACAGCTGGCACAGAAGCCGGATGAAGAAGTTTTTCTTGTCGCACTCGAAAAGACAGTGGCTATCGTGGCAGATGTACTGGCACGAATTAAAAAAGAAAAGCAGGAAATCGAAGTCTTTCTCAAGCAGTTGACCAGCCGTCTGCAGGAAATGGACAAGGATATCCGTGAAACCGCGCGTATCCGCGAGCTAACCCATCAGCATGGCATGGAAATGACCCGGGACATGAAAACCGAGATGGATACCATGGAGCAGGGCATCAACAGCATCCAGAATCTCGAGGAACTCAAAACCGCGATACAGTCACGGGTTATCCTGTTACGTAATCATGTCGATACCTTTATTCTTAAGGAAGGCGAGAAGGGAGTTGAAGCTGAAAAGGTGATTGCGCAGCTAAAGAACCAGGTTCAGCAAATGGAAAAGGAAACCGAGCAGCTAAAGCAACAACTTGAAGATGAACGGCAGCAAACCCTGCGCGATGCGTTAACCGGGGTTCCGAACCGCCTTGCCTATGAAGAACGCCTTGCACTTGAGCTGGCAAACTTCCACCGCAATAATACCGCCTTTACACTCGTGGTCTGGGATATCGATTTCTTTAAAAAGGTTAATGATACCTATGGCCATGCCGCAGGTGACCAGGTACTGAAAATGGTGGCAAGCATTATCAGTAAAAATCTGCGTGAAACGGATTTTTTTTCACGCTATGGTGGCGAAGAATTTGTTGCTATCCTGCCCGGCACCGATATTAAGGGTGCACAACTGATTACCAACAAACTGCGGGAAATGATTGCTGAAACCAATTTTCATTTTCGTGATCAACCCGTCAAAATTACGGTTTCTGCAGGGCTTGCCGAAATCAGGGAAAGTGAAACGGGTGAAGCCGTGTTTATGCGTGCCGACAAGGCATTGTATAAAGCCAAGGAGTGCGGTCGTAATAATTGCCAGACCGCACCCTGATAACTTTGTGAACCTGTTCGCGCAGAAACAGGATCTCTATCACAAAGTAACACCTCAAATGTAAAGAAACGTGTCTTAAGAGAACGCTTTTACGTTGTACTTGTATAGTTAATAAAGTGTTAAACAAGAGACAACAGCGTTTTGAGTAAAATTTATTACGAGTACCACTTTGCCTTTGCGGATAAAAGCAAAAAATCTTTTACCGTTGAGTTTGATGAAGAAAGCCTGAAGTCAGAGGTACAGGATGAGCATCATTACCCGGACTGGGCACAGCTGGAGTATTGCCAGTGTAAAAACTGTAGTCTTACCAGCGAAGATTATCTCTACTGCCCGCTTGCAGTAAACCTGGTGCCAATTATTTACTGGTGCCAGGACTTTGCCTCTTATGATGAGGTGGACGTGACCGTGGTATCAAAAGAACGCACGGTACAGTCCGCAACCACGTTACAGCGTGGTATCAGTTCGCTGCTGGGTCTGTTGATGGGAAGTAGTGCCTGTCCAAAAATGACTTTTCTGCGGCCACTGGCACGCTTTCACCTGCCACTGGCAAGTCGTGAAGAAACTATCTTTCGAACCGTATCGACTGCGTTTCTCAATAATTACTTCAATGCAGATAACAGCGATGCAGAAGCAGTGCTGACACAGTTAAAACAGGACTATGAAGATCTACAGCAACTCAATCATGATATGGCTGAACGGATCAGAAGTGCTACGAGTAAAGACGCTGCGGTAAATGCCATTGTGCTACTCGATGCACTCTCAAAAAGTGTGTCACTGAGCATTGATGATTCACTGCAACAGATTCGGCACCTCTTTACCCAGAAATAATAATTCCGCTTAAAATACCGCCGGGTATTCACGCCGAATCTTTGCAATTCCTTCATAAACGGCCTTATCCAGTTTCACATCAATCGAAGCAATATTTGTTTTCAACTGCGCCATATTTGTTGCACCAATTAGAGTAGAAGTAACAAAGGGCTGGTTATGCACAAACGATAATGCCATCTGGCAAACATCGAGCTGGTACTGATTGGCAAGATCAATATACTTTTTAATAGCGGCATCGGTTTGTGGCGCAATACGGTGTTCATGTCGTGTTTCGATCGTGAGGCGAGCACCTTCAGGTTGTGCACCATCGAGATACTTGCCACTGATCATGCCGCGAGTTAATGGAGACCAGGCAAGCAGGCCAATGGATTCATGCAGAGAAATTTCCTGCAGGTCAGGCTCAAAATGCCGGCATAGCAGCGAATATTCATTCTGTATTGTCACCATGCGTGGTAAGCCATGGGCATCAGCGAGTTGCAGCCACTTCATTGTTCCCCACGCGGTTTCATTGGAAAGACCGATATGGCGAATTTTGCCCTGCTTTATCAGATCATCAAAAGTATTGAGCACCTCGAGAAAATTATCTTCCTCTGCCTGTTTATCAAATGCAGGCGCATAGTCCCATATCTGACCAAAGTGATAGGAGCCACGATTAGGCCAGTGTAACTGGTAGAGATCGATATAATCCGTTTGCAGCCGTTTCAGGCTACCTTCCACTGCCAGCAGAATATTCTTTTTATTGATGGGTTCAGCGTGACGAATCCACTCCAGCCCCGGCCCGGTCATCTTCGAGGCAAGTATGACCTTGTCACGTTTATTGCGTGAAGCAAACCATTTGCCAATAATGCTTTCAGTGGTGCCATAGGTCTCGGCACTCGGGGGAATGGCATACATCTCGGCGGTATCAAAAAAATTAACACCGTGGTCAAGCGCATAATCCATTTGTTCAAAACCATCATCAGCACTGTTCTGCAGCCCCCAAGTCATGGTGCCCAGACCAACTACGCTGACCTTGAGATCAGTTTTTCCAAGATTTCGATATTCCATCTTCATCACCCAATATGTAAAAGAGACAGCAAATATAGCCCAGCTTATTTAATGTGTCATCCTTGCATAAATCATGGGTAATAGTTTAGGTAGTTGTGATGGCCTGTGTATGACCACGTAGGCTTCGGCACCAAACAGGTGCGGCAGGTAATTACTGGCCTGTTGATCAATAGTAATACAGATCGGTTGAATACCGGCGCGTTTTGCTTCAAGTACCGCCTGTCGGGTATCCTCGATGCCGTAGCGTCCTTCATATTGATCGATATCATTTGGTTTTCCATCGGTAAGCAGGATCATCAGGCGTTGTGAACTGGCCTGTTTTTCAAGTTGCAGGGTGGCGAAGCGAATTGCGGCACCCATGCGTGTATAGTAACCGGGTTTGACTGCATTGATGCGACCACGAA
>JALUTJ010000127.1 GCA_027057985.1 Chromatiales bacterium | reverse complement strand
ATAGGCTTCCATGTGTTCGGAACTGATGCGTTCGATATCGACATCCTGGTTAACCTGGTCGGCAAACTGGTTTTCGATATCATAGACATAGGCAAAACCACCGGTCATACCAGCGCCAAAGTTAACGCCGGTCTTACCCAGTACGGTGACCAGGCCACCGGTCATGTATTCACAGCCGTGATCACCGATACCCTCGGTAACCGCGTGTGCACCGGAGTTCCGCACGGCAAATCGTTCACCGGCCAGACCCGCAGCAAACAGCTTGCCGCCGGTTGCACCATAGAGACAGGTATTACCGATAATCGTGGTTTCATTCGATTTGAAACTGCTGCCAGCAGGCGGACGAATCGACAGCTTACCACCGGCCATACCTTTACCAACGTAGTCATTGGCATCGCCTTCAAGGTTCATGTGCAGGCCGCCGGCATTCCAGACACCGAAACTTTGTCCTGCTGTACCACTGAGGTTAAGCACGATGGGCGTATCTTCCATACCGAGGTTGCCATGACGCACAGCAATTTCACCGGAGAGACGGGCACCGATAGAGCGATGAATATTTTCAACCGTGTAGCTGAATTCACCACCCGTTTTGTTTTCAATCGCAGAGAGGGTGTCTTTTACCATCTGCTCGGCCAGCTCACCTTTATCAAACGGTTCGTTCTTCGGTTCAACACAGTAAGAAGGCTTGTTTTTATCCACGCCACCATCGGATAACAGTGGTGACAGATCCAGTGCCTGTTGTTTGCTGGTATATCCTTCTATCATTTCTAGCAGGTCGGTACGGCCGATAAGATCGGTCAGTTTGCGACAGCCGAGTGCCGCGAGTAACTCGCGAACTTCCTGCACGATAAACTTGAAGTAATTGATAACCATCTGGACTTCACCGATATAGTGCTTCTTGCGCAGGATATCGTCCTGGGTTGCAACACCGGTGGCACAGTTATTAAGGTGACAGATACGCAGGTACTTACAACCCATGGCAATCATTGGTCCGGTACCAAAGCCAAAACTTTCAGCACCGAGGATAGCGGCCTTGACGATATCGAGGCCGGTCTTGAGGCCGCCATCGGTTTGCAGACGTACCTTGCCGCGCAGGTCATTGGCGCGCAGGATCTGGTGTGTCTCGGTGAGGCCAAGCTCCCATGGACCACCGGCATACTTCACCGAAGTCAGTGGTGAGGCACCGGTACCGCCATCATAGCCGGAAATGGTAATCAGGTCGGCATAGGCTTTTGCCACGCCGGCGGCAATGGTGCCGACACCGGCTTCAGAGACCAGCTTCACGGAAACCAGGCCATCCGGGTTGACCTGCTTCAGGTCATAAATCAGTTGCGCCAGATCTTCGATCGAATAAATATCGTGATGCGGTGGAGGTGAAATCAGGGAAACCCCCGGCTTGCAGTAACGCAGCTCGGCAATGTATTCATTCACCTTGTGTCCTGGTAACTGGCCACCTTCACCGGGCTTGGCACCCTGGGCGATCTTGATTTGCATGACCTCGGCACTACGCAGGTAGGCCGGGGTAACACCAAAGCGGCCGGAAGCCACCTGCTTGATCTTGGAACGCTTGTTGGTACCGTAACGCTTGATGTCTTCTCCACCTTCACCAGAATTGGAGCGGCCACCCATTTCATTCATGGCCTGGGCCAGGGTTTCATGGGCTTCAGGTGAAAGTGCACCGAGTGACATGGCCGCTGAGTCAAAGCGTTGCACGATGTCTTCAAACGGTTCAACTTCGTCGATATCGATGGGGGTGATGTCATCACGCAGCTTCAGCAGGTCGCGCAGTGCCAACGGGGCACGGTTATTGACCTGGTCGGCATAGATCCGGTACTTGCTGTAGTCGCCGCTCTTAACCGCATCCTGCAGTGCTCGCACCACATCCGGGTTATAGGCATGCTCTTCTCCACCATGCACAAACTTGAGCAGGCCACCCTGGTCGATTTTCTTACGGATATTCCAGGCCAGCTTGCTGAGCACATTCTGCTCAGCTTCGAGGTCTTCAAAGCGGCTGCCCTGAACACGGTTGGTGGTGCCCCTGAAGCAGAGATCAACCACTTCCTGGTTTAGACCCACGATTTCAAATAACTGCGCGCCACGGTAACTGGCGATGGTCGAAATACCCATCTTCGAGGTGATTTTATACAGCCCCTTGTTGATGCCCTTGCGGAAGTTGGCCGCGAGTTCACTGGTCGTCAGGCCGTTGATTTCCTTACTGCGCACCATGTCGCCGAGGCAGGCATAGGCAAGATAAGGATAGATGGCAGTGGCACCATAGCCGATCAGGGTCGCAAAGTGATGCGGGTCACGCGCGGTACCGGTTTCGATAACAAGATTGGCATCGCAGCGCAGGCCTTCCCTGATCAGGTGATGGTGCGCGGCACCGGTCGCCAGCAGGGCGTGTACCGGGCGGGTATTTTCGCTGATATCACGGTCACTGAGGACGATAATCACCTTGCCGTTCTTAACCGCGGTGACGACCTTGTTGTTAATGTCCTGCAATGCTGATTTTAAATCCACACTGGCCGGGTAGTTGAGAGAAATTACCTCGTGTGCGTAGTCGCTATTGCTGTCACCGAGTTCGAGCAACTGCGTGAACTTGCTGTATGACAGTACGGGTGAGTTGACCAGCAGGCGCGAGGCATGTTGCTCGGTTTCCTCGAACATGTTCTTTTCGCGGCCAAAGCAGGTTTCCAGTGACATCACGATTTCTTCACGGATCGGATCGATCGGTGGATTGGTGACCTGGGCGAATTGCTGGCGGAAGTAATCATATGGTGAACGTTCACGTCGGGACAGAACCGGGAACGGGGTATCATCACCCATGGAGCCAATGGCTTCCTGTCCGGCTTCGCCGAGAACACGGATGACCTGGTCTCGTTCCTCGAAGCTAACCTGGAACAGTTTCTGGTAAACATTCAGCATGTCGTCGGCGATAGTCATATCGCCGTTTTCAGCTTCGAGTTTCGAGTGCAGATGGATGGCATTTTCTGTCATCCATTTTTTATACGGTTTGGCCTTTTTCAGCATCTCATCCACCATGTGCGGCAGGATCAGCTCACCGCTCTGGGTGTCCACGGCCATCATTTCACCGGGCTTGAGGCGACCTTTCTGTACCACCTCATCGGCACTGTACTGGTAAACACCGATTTCAGAAGCGATGGTGATATGACGGTCTTTGCTGATCATCCAGCGCGCCGGACGCAGGCCATTGCGGTCCATGCTACAGGCAGCATAGCGGCCGTCGGTCAGCACTACGCCGGCTGGACCATCCCAGGGCTCCATATGCATGGAGTTGTATTCATAAAAGGCACGCAGGTCGGCATCCATATTGGCCACGTTCTGCCATGCAGGTGGGATCAGCAGGCGCATGGCGCGGAAGATATGGATACCACCGGCGATCAGGGCTTCGAGCATATTGTCCATGCTATTGGAGTCGGATCCGCTCATGGAAACCAGTGGACGAACATCCGCCATCGGGATATGTGGACTTTCGAACTTATGACCACGCGCCTCGGACCAGTTGCGGTTGCCCTGGATGGTATTGATTTCACCATTATGGGCGAGGTAGCGGAATGGTTGCGCCAGACGCCACTGCGGCCAGGTATTGGTGGAGAAACGCTGGTGGAAAACCGCCAGTGCTGTTTCAAAGCTTTCTTCGTTCAGATCTTTGTAGAAGACGGGCAGGGCGGCTGGCATAACCAGTCCCTTATAGGAAATCACCGAGGAAGAGAGGCTGGGGATGTAGAACATCTCATCATTGCTTTCGATGGCCTTCTCGGTACGACGGCGAGCGATATAAAGGTGACGATCAAAAGCGGTCTGGTCCATGCCTTCTGCCGCATTGACGAAAACCTGCTCAATCTGCGGCAGGGATTTCAGGGCTTCTTCACCGCAGGCGCTTTCATCGACCGGTACCACGCGCCAGCCGGCCACGCCAAGATTTTCTTTGGCCAGCTCGGTTTCCAGCTGTTTACGCGCGTTGGCAGCCTTGTCGGCATCGCTATTGAGGAACACCATGCCCACGGCATAGATATCCGCGAGGTTATAACCCAGTTCAGCGGCTTTGGCACGCAGGAAGGTGTCCGGCTTTTTCAGTAACAGACCACAACCGTCACCGGTTTTGCCATCGGCGGCAACGGCGCCACGGTGGGTCAGGCGTGCCAGGGCAGAAATGGAGGTTTTGAGCAGCCAGTGGCTGGGCTTGCCGTCCATCTGTGCCATCAGGCCAAATCCACAGTTATCACGCTCAAATTCTGGGCGATAAAGGCCACTATTTAAAGGTATATTATTCGCGGAAGTTACTTCTGGGTTGTGCTTGTTTTTCTTCACTATCTTCTTCACCGGATAATCATCGTTACGCCAGAACCGTTGGTTAGAGCGCAAATTGTCTCAATTCAGTCCATTTTCGTGGAAATTCAAGGCGGGAACACGCCGAGCAAAATGGCACAGCAGTATACAGGGAGCGGCGTTTTGCTTCAATCCAAAAAGCGGGTTCAGACGGCGAGAAACCCAGTAGCGCGAAGGGTTTTTAGCGGATTAAAAGCAGGCAGGAGGTCGGTTCAAGCGTAGCGGAGCCGACAAAATAATTCACCGCAAAGGCACAAAGGACGCAAAGTTATTTTCTGTGTGGATCAGACTTCAGTCTGACTATAAATATATTATTCCCGGAAATTCATTTCGGAAAATCTCGATTCGCGACATGCTATGCGCCATCCCTGGCCGCTCGACGATTGCCGTCCTGGCAATCGACGGTCGCTTATCGAGTTTTCCTGCTGAATATCCTGCGCTCTCTCTGCGCATCTTCGGTCATAAAGCTTTTAGTTCAACTCAGCATGAATGGCGCTGAACTGCCGTGGCCAGGGCTTTGATTTTTGTAACGCGGCGGGCAGTTTTTCGATGGCTTTTTTTGCACTGCTGCGGTCCGCGAAGCTGCCATAAACGAGGATATACCAGTCCCGACCATCACGGACACGGTGGAAATACACCGCTTTGCCAGTGAGTTTATGTTGCCGGATAAAGGCCTCGATGGCTTTTTTGTCGGTGCCGGCGGCCAGTTGCAGGGTAAAGTAGCGGGGGTCCTGGCTCCAGAGCCAGCCTTCGGCATCTGCCGTAGCTGGTTTACCTTGCAAAATACTGGTTGGCTTGCTGCTGGCTTTTTTAGTGGCAGAAGTGGCCAGCATTTTCTGGATACCGGCAAAGTTCCGAATCCAGGGCTTGCTGATTTTCCCGGGGAGTGATGCTACAGCTTTTTGTGCGGCACTTTTATCCGGGTAACTGCCATAGATAAGGTAGTACCAGTCATTATTGTCTTTTTTGACCGGGAAAATAACGGCGCTGTCGGACAGCTGGTATTTTTTGACATAGGCTGGCAGGGAGCTTTTATTGCGCGTCGCCAGCAGTTGCAGGGTAAAGTTATTTGCAGGTTGCTGTTTGACCCAGTCAATGCCAGTGGCTTTTTTTGCTGTCACATTACTGGCCGGTTTTACTTTAACAACCTTTGTCGCGGGCTGAGGGGTGGTTTCTGCCGCTGTCCGTGATTCAACCCTGAAGCTAATGCGATTGGACTGCACCTTGCTTTCGGGATCAAAGACCGTGACCTGCCAGGTGTCTGCCTGGGTACCGACACTGATAATCAGGTTCATAAAATGATCGCTGCTGATATTGACCTGGCGATCATCGAGAATTTTTTCCTTATCACGCCATTGCAATTTAACCTTCTGTCCCTTGTGAAAGCCTTTGCCA
>JALUTJ010000126.1 GCA_027057985.1 Chromatiales bacterium | reverse complement strand
CTGTAATACAGCGCGCACTTCAATATTCTGGAAGTTAAGCGAGAGCCGTTCACCCTTGAAGGCCAGTTTTTTCTTACGTTTTTCTGCCGCTGTTTCCTTGACGACAGGCTTAACATCAACAGTAAAGACATCATCTGCCTGGTAGGCCAGCTGTTCAAATTCACCCAGCCCGGTAATGACAATTTTTGCATTACCGTTGAGGTTAAAGGCATCGATGGTTTTAACCGGGGTACCAAAATCAATGACATCGAGACGGCGTTCGAGTTTTTCCGGCAGTTTGCTGTCAGTAAAGGTGATGGTGATCTGTTCGCCACGAGATTTCAAATCAACCGGGGTATTGGGATCGGCCAGGTTGACGATGACACGGCCTTCGCCTTTTTCACCACGACGAAAATCAATATTCTTGATATTAAAGTCGGTGTTGGATTTTTCGCCGGATACGGTTGTGCGAGCAATCTGTTGCTTTGTCGCCCCACCGAGATTAACAACGACATCATTTCCATCGATGCTGGTGGTGTAGTTGACCAGGCGTGACAGGTTAAGCACAACACGGCTGCGACCACCCGCTTCAACGGTTTTGATACTACGGGCAACACCCGTACCGATATTGATGGAGCGTGATGGCAGCTTGATGCTGGTATCAGGGAAATCAAATGCAATTCGGGCTGGATTGTCGATTGTAAAACTACCGGGTTCATTCGGTACGTTTTCCAGTGTCATACGGATCTGCACCTGGTCACCAGGAAGCGACGTGAAGTTGATATCAGTAATCGCATTACTTGCGGCAAAGGCCAGTGATGAAAGACTGGCAAGCAACAGGCTCAGTAAAAACCTGTGAACTTGCTGCATGTAAGAGTTGGGATTAAGTGTCATTTTTTTCATGGTGCATCTCCGCTACGAATTATCACTCAGGTCGAGTGTTGCTTCGCGTTCAGTCCATCCTCCCACACCATTGGGGATGATTTCTTTAAGAATAATTGAGTCTTCGGTAATAGCGAGAATCTCGCCGTAGTTGGAACCCATATGGTTTCCGGGTAAAACCCTGTAGATAACGCCGTCTGGTGCTTCGACCAGCCCCCAGGTCTTACCGTGTTTTTCAATCTGTCCGACATACTTCAGTGAATCGAGACTGTATTGTTCGAGTTCTTCACGTTTACGGTCCAGGTTAGGATGCAGGCCATCATCTTTGATTTCCAGCTGAGCCTCTTCCTGGGCAATAAACGGGGTAAATGGATCACGCAGATGACTGACCTGATATAAATAGGTTTCATAAGGTGTAATTTCCGGTAAGGGTTTTATCCGCCCCCTGGGACGAGCTTTAACCTGTGCAACATAGGCCTGCAGGTCGCTGGTATTATCACCACTACAGGCTGTTAATAAGACAGGCAGGCATAAAACCAGCACATGTGCCGGTGTTAATTTTCGTGAATGTTTTTTCTTTTCATTCGCCATCATAATGCCTTGCTTCAAAATATTGAGTTAAACGTGCCGGGTAAATAGCGCATACCATTTAGCGACGACGTTTTTTCTTCTTACGTTTTTTCTTGCGTATACTGGAGACTTCATTTTCATCCAGATAACGATAGGTCTTGGCGGTGACTTTCATCGTTAAGTCACCTTTTTTACCCTTGCCTTTTTTAATTTCGATATTTTGCAGGGTAACGATGCGTGGTAGTGCTGCGATAC
>JALUTJ010000125.1 GCA_027057985.1 Chromatiales bacterium | reverse complement strand
CAAAAACAGCTGCCGCATCTGCCGTAGAACTGCTCACCGCGAACTAGTCACCCAGACCACAGGGACTTTCATCGCTGCTATCGAGTGAACAGGGCGATCCACTCTCCTCATTATCCAGCGAACAGGGTGATTCACCATCGAGTCCACAGGGACTTTCATCACTGTCATCATACTGGGTAGCCTGCTGACTAGCTACCGGTTGTGGCAGGCTGTGGCGGGTATGATCAATAGCCACGGCAATGGCCGCCAGGCTAAACGCAGTACCAACGATAAGGCGATTTTTATTTTTCATGCCTTCGCTCCAAAAGGTTTATCAAACTTCATCCACACGCGGATATAGGTGCCAAGGATACCACCGGGGAATGCCGCCAGTAGCCACAACCAGCCATGCAGGCTGCCCGAGGCAATGCCACCGAGCATACCACCAATATTGCAGCCAAAAGCCAGTCGCGCACCGTAGCCCAGCAATAAACCACCCACTACCGCTGTTACAACCCGCTTCGGAATAATCTTGCCTGCTGGTGCAAACTTACTTGCCAGTGCAGCCGCCAGCATTGCACCAATAATAATACCGAAATCCATGATCGAGGTAATATCGGCCAGCACACTGCTATTGAGCGACTTTGCCGGGTAACCGGCGGACCAGTAAGTCCAGCTACTCACATCCACACCTGTCGCAGATAAAATTTTTGCCCCCCACAGGCCATAGGCATAGGTGATAGACCATGGGTAACCCGCAAGCAACAGGGTAGCAAGCCCAAACACGGCAAGGCCGATAGCTCCCCACCACAGTGGCCAGGGACCAAAGATAAACTGATCCAGCAGACTTTGCTGAGGATGCCGGGGTTTAAAATCCTGCACGCTGTTACGGCGTTTCAACTCCATACGGCGAACGACAATATAAAGTATCGCCAGTACCGCCAGCTGCAGCAATAGTGCCGGGAGCCAGCCACCGAGTTCGGAAATGACCGAAACTTTGCCAATATTGGGTTGTTGCAGCCACCACGGCAGATGGTAAGAGCCCAGCGTGGCACCGACGACGAAAAAGGTAATCGTAATCAGCATATCGGTTTGCCCCTGACCTACGGTATAAAGTGTACCGGAGCCACAGCCCCCTCCGAGCTGCATGCCGATACCAAACAGGAACGCGCCGACAAGCACAGAGACACCCACCGGCGCCAGTGCCGGGTGACTGTTTACTTCGCTAAAGGCACCGCCGACAACGGGGAAAAACAGCAACGATGACAACATCAACAGGATAATATGTGAACGTACTCCTGCGCTGCGTCGGGATCGAATAAAACTGCGCCAGCCACCGGTAAAACCAAACATGGCATGCATCAGGGAAACCCCGAGACCAATACCGGTAAGAAACAATAAGGCATGTTTAAGATCAAAAGCCTGTTGTAAGAACAGGGACAGGGCGAGAATCAGGAACAGGGCAATCAAAACAACCGGTTTATCTACCCGGCTTTGACTTAAGGCAGCTTCACTCATCAAGAACTCCTGTTTAAATGGGTTTTTACCTATACTAATATTACTGACAGCGGATTAAAAGCAGCTTCTCCTTACGACTTAACTGCTTGATGGCGCTTTCACGTTTACTGGCCTGGCTGCGATCGGGCTGTGTTTCCTTATAAACCAGTTTAACCGGGCGACGGGCACGGGTATATTTTGCCGCTGCCTGTCCAT
>JALUTJ010000124.1 GCA_027057985.1 Chromatiales bacterium | reverse complement strand
GCGGCCTCGGCCTGCTTGACCTTGTTCACCACCGGGCGGCATATCTTGTTGGAAACCGCATTGAATTCCTTCTTCACCGCGTAAGTACCATCATGACCGGAACAGCGCTCTATCGGCATAACTTCAGTATCCGGAATCAGCTTCAGTACATCGCGGGTCTTCATGCCGATATTCTGCACGCGCTGGTGACAGGCCACATGATAGGAAATCTTGCCCAGTGGATTTTTAAAGTCTGTTTTCAGCTTGCCTTCCTTATGCCGTAACATCAGGTATTCAAACGGATCATAAAAAGCCTGCTGTACTTTTTTCACATCTTCATCGTCCGGGAACATCAAAGGCAGTTCCTGTTTAAACATCAATACACAGGAAGGTACCGCCGCCATCAGGTCATAACCTTCATCCACCAGCTTCGCCAGCACCGGGATATTCACTTCTTTTGCCTCGGCAACCGCATCTAAATCACCCAGCTCCAGCTTTGGCATACCACAGCATTGCTCTTTCTCTGCCAGTACAACCGGAATACCATTGTGATCCAGCACCGCCACCAGGTCTTCATTCATGCCCGGTTCATTACGGTTACCATAGCAGGTGGCAAACAGGGCAACCTTGCCATTGGTCAACTCACCGGCATCGGCTGTGGTTGCGGTTGAGCCCTTGAAACGCTTGCGAAAAGGTTTTGCCGCATAGCTGGGCAGACGTGCATCGGCAGAAATACCCAGCGTCGATTCCAGTACCTTGCGCGCTGGCTTGATGCTGTTGACAAAATTGACCGTCTGCGCGACACCCTGATGCGCAAGCAGACCACCAACGGTATCGGTGGCCGACAGCAATTTATTTCGGAAAGAGGCACCGTTTTCTTTATACTGAACGGCCTTGGCACGCAACATGACGTGCGGGAAATCAATATTCCACTCATGTGGCGGAATATAGGGGCACTTGGTCATATAGCAGAGATCACAGAGATAACAGTGCTCCACCACCTTCCAGTAATCTTCTTTTTTAACCCCATCGATTTCCATGGTGTCCGACTCATCAACGAGGTCAAATAAAGTCGGGAATGAATTACATAAACTGACACAACGACGGCAACCATGACAGAGATCGAAAATACGTTCCATCTCCTGGAACAGGTCATCCCGGTCATAAAACTTTTCACTTTTCCAGTCGAGGGGGTGTCGGGTCGGTGCTTCTAAACTGCCTTCTCTTTGTGCCATAGCGGTATCCTCGGGTATAACTGTTTCAAACAAATACGGGGTCAAAAAGACCCCGTATTCAGGACATGAGCGCTAAAGATTAAGCGTCCAGGTTGTCCAGGGCTTTCTGGAAACGGTTCGCATGTGAACGTTCTGCCTTGGCCAGTGTTTCGAACCAGTCAGCAATTTCGTCGAAACCTTCTTCACGTGCAGTCTTGGCCATGCCCGGGTACATATCAGTGTACTCGTGCGTTTCACCGGCAATAGCGGCCTTGAGGTTGTCAGAAGTGGTACCGATTGGCAGACCAGTAGCAGGATCACCGCTTTCTTCCAGGTATTCCAGGTGGCCGTGTGCGTGACCGGTTTCACCTTCCGCCGTTGAACGGAAAACAGTAGAAACATCGTTATAGCCTTCTACGTCGGCCTTTGCTGCAAAGTACAGGTAACGACGGTTTGCCTGGGATTCACCGGCAAATGCATCTTTCAGGTTTTGTTCTGTTTTA
>JALUTJ010000123.1 GCA_027057985.1 Chromatiales bacterium | reverse complement strand
TATTTATACTGGCATCGGTTATTCGTGCCGCATTGCTATTACAGGAACCAGATTTATATACAACTCCGATTTATGTGAACTTTTTGAATTTGGGAGGAAATCCCGGCAGGTTTGCAGAAGTAATATATGGAAATCTTTACACGCGGTTCGGACCTTTGATCCTGGGTGTTTTGCTGGCTTACCTGCATACTCATCATCACCATAAGGTTAGCAGCTTTGTTTCTAACAATGTCGCGCTCTCGACTGTAATTTTTTTCTTTGGTTTAATAGCTTTAATTGTCACATCAAATATACCGTATCATAATCCTGCTTCTTTCTATAGCAAAAACTATAATACTGATATCAATTTATTGATGATAGCGACAAACAGGAACCTGTTTAGCCTTGGTGTTACCATTATCCTGTTTTTCTGTTTATACCCGATAGGTATTACGAAACCGGTTAAGCGATTCCTGTCCTCAAAACTTTTATTACCGATAGCAAAAACCTCTTATTCAATCTACCTGTTTCATGCGCCTGTTCTTGTTATTGCAGCTGTAATGGTACACGGGCTGGATGTAAAACCTGCAGATGTTTCAGTTGCATCGCTTATAACAACTTCAGTGTTAACTTTATTTCTATCGTGGCTTCTCAGTGTGCTGGTTTATATAAGCCTGGAAAAACCAGCAATTGACTGGAATAAGAACAGGGAAAAACAAAGAGCAGTGTAATTGATCGATTACACAAGGAAACGCTAAGCGTTAAGTTCCTTGCGCAGTTTGCTGATGACAGGCGCGGTTTCCGGTCTTACGCCACGCCAGATATAAAAGGATTCAGCTGCCTGCTCTACCAGCATTCCAAGCCCATCAAGTACCTTGCCTGCGCCATGTTCTTTGGCCCATTGCATAAAGGGGGTTGGCTTTGCGCCATACATCATGTCATAACAACTGGCGCTGTCTGTCAGCAGGTTCGCGGGTAGTGGTGGCAATTCACCCTGCAGGCTGGCGGCAGTGGCATTGATCACTACGTCAAACTGCTGTGTTTCCAGGGCATCGTAACCACCGCCCTGTATATTACCTGCATCGGCAAAATCATCCGCAAGGTCTTTGGCACGATCCGGAGTACGGTTGGCGATAAACAGTAATTGTGGTTGCTGTTTTAATAATGGAATGAGCACACCGTGCGCAGCCCCACCGGCGCCCATTAGCAGAATTTTTTTACCCGTCAATTCCACCTGGTTGTTACCAAGATCATTGACCAGACCCACGCCATCGGTGTTGTCGCCATAGAGGCTCTCTCCTTCTACCTTGATGGTATTGACCGCACCGGCACGTTCGGCCCGTTCACTACGCCTGTCGACAAGTTCCCAGGCTTCCTGCTTGAAGGGTACGGTAATATTCAGCCCCTTGCCGCCGGCAGCAACGAAGTTGCCAACCGCCTGCTTAAAGCCACCAATATCAACATGGATCGCGGTGTAATGGATGGACTGCCCGGTTTGCCCGGCAAAGAGCTGGTGAATAGCAGGTGACTTGCTATGCGCAATGGGATTTCCCATAACCGCGTAGTCATCTACCCTGTTACCAAAATCGAAAAGGTCGCTCATGGATAACTCTTTATTCTTTTATCCATTTCGCCGCTTTGACGGCAAAATAGGTCAGGATGCCATCGGCCCCGGCGCGTTTAAATGCCAGCAGCGATTCCATCACCACGGCCTTTTCATCCAGCCAGCCATTTTCTGACGCGGCCTTGAGCATGGCATATTCACCACTCACCTGGTAGGCATAGGTCGGGGCACCAAATTCATCCTTGATACGGCGAACGATGTCCAGGTAAGGCATACCGGGCTTGACCATCACCATGTCAGCGCCTTCGTCCAGATCCAGTGATACCTCCCACAGCGCCTCGTCACTATTGGCCGGATCCATCTGGTAGGAGTACTTGTTACCCTTGCCAAGATTGGCAGAGGAGCCCACCGCGTCACGGAACGGGCCATAAAAGCTGGAAGCATACTTGGCGGAATAGGCAAGTATACGGGTGTGAATATAGCCTTCCGCTTCGAGGGCATCCCGAATCCGACCAATGCGCCCGTCCATCATGTCTGAGGGCGCCACCACATCAGCCCCAGCGCGGGCATGGGAAAGCGCCTGCTTTACCAGTACCTCGACCGTTTCGTCATTCAGGACATAGCCTTCCTCGTCAATAATCCCGTCCTGACCGTGGGTGGTAAAGGGATCCAGCGCCACGTCGGTAATAACTCCCAGATCCGGGTACATTTCTTTTAACGCACGCACGGTGCGTTGAGCGAGGCCATCGGGGTTATAGGCCTCGGCCGCATCGAGCGACTTGGCCTCGGCCGGGGTCACGGGGAAAATGGCCACGGCCGGGATGCCGAGGCTGACGATTTCCTTGGCATCCTTGAGCAATTCATCGATAGAAACCCGCTCTACACCGGGCATGGAAGGTACTGCCTCACGCTGATTCTTGCCCTCGAGCACGAAAACCGGGTAAATCAGATCATCGACACTCAGCGCATTTTCGCGCATCAGGCGACGTGAGAAGTCATCACGGCGCATCCGCCGCATGCGTACCCGGGAAAAATGTCCACGGCCAGTTTCAGTTGATGGCACAGTTGCCTCCTGTAATACTTGGTAGTTCAGCTTGCATTCAGATTATGTTTGCTACTATATAGTATAAAACCCACAGGAGTCGAACATGTCAAGCAACCCACTGAACCTTAAAAGTGCCATTTTTGGCTTTTTTGTTACTCTGCTGTTTATCTCAAATTCGCTGGCAGCGGCCAACCCGTCCTTGCAGCCACCGGATGAACTGCTGAAAAAAGCCACCCTGGATATGCTGCATTCAATCAACAACCACCGCGCCGAAATCAGGAAGAAGCCTGAAAAGCTGCAGTCACTGGTAGAAGAAATTATCCTGCCACACCTCGATTTTATAACTGCCTCGAAAATCGTCATGGGCAAGTACTGGCGCCGTGCCAGCAAGGAACAGAAAATTCGTTTTATCAGGCAGTTCCGCACCCTGCTGTTGCGTTTTTACTCGTCTGCCCTGGCCGAGTACCTCAGTGACAGGAACAAGGATCTGGCCGATGATCTGATTCGGTATTATCCGCTCAAAATGACCGATGAAGATGGCCCCATTACCGTGCGTGCCGAGGTGCGGGTTGAAAACGGGCAACCGATCCCGATTCATTATCGCCTGCATAAAACCCGCAAGGGCTGGAAAATCTTTGATGTCTCGGTGGAGGGTGTCAGCATGATCACTACCTACAAGAACAATTTTGCTACCCAGTTAAAAACCGATGGTATCGATGCCATGATTGCCTCGCTGGAAGAAAAAAACCGCCAGATGCTGACAAAGAAGAAAACAAAATAATGGACTGGAAAGAAAAGCTTAGTGCCGAACAATACCGGGTTATGCGTGAACAGGGCACGGAGCCAGCGTTCAGTGGCCGCTATGCCGACTGCAAGACCCCTGGCATCTATGTCTGTGCGGCCTGTGGCAACCCGCTTTTTTCATCCAGTGCCAAATTCGACTCCGGTACTGGCTGGCCCAGCTATTATGAAGCAATTAATGATAATGCAGTGGGAGAGACAGTTGATCATTCCCACGGAATGACACGCACCGAGGTGCACTGCGCTAAATGCCAGTCACACCTCGGGCATGTTTTTAACGATGGGCCGGCTCCTACCGGCCTGCGTTACTGTATTAATTCTGTCTGTCTTGAGCTTATTGAAGAATAATTGTACTTATGAGCCAGTAGGCATAAGCATTGAAAATATTTCTGTCCATACTGTTGCGAGCTTTTCTATATCGTTTTCCTGTGCAGCTACTAGTCCAGCCTGTAATAATTCATCAAGCTTTTCCACTGTTTCAATAAATACCGGGGAATGCGTTTCTTGTAGCCCAATAAATGCCTGTACATTTGTTTTTCCAAGCCCAAGTAGCAACCTTTCTTTTTTTAACCGATTTACAAGAAGATTGCTGTCATGGCTCTTATTAAATTCCTTTTTTATTTGCATATTCAGTATGGTTTCAGAAAAATGGTCTTCACTCGATAAAATACCAAGCAGCAACACAGCTACCCTTGGGCCATCCTCTGCGCCATAAGTATTTTCTGCAAGTTTGTTGAGATTAGCAACTATCCTCCTCACTTGCGCCCTGTCCAGGGCTTCCATACCATCATCGATATTTTTCTGATTTCTACAGGAAATATAGTACCAAAAACGCCAACCTAGCAAAAACACCGTTGCAAATAAATATGGTAGATAATCATATACGCCTGCCTTACTTAACATCCAGTAGTGTAAAACACTTAGCACAATAATAACGTAAACAGTTCGATGGAGACGTCGCCAGTTCTTTTTCAGCAAGCGCATCATGTAATTTGTTGATGTAATGAAAAGTGGTATGAGAAGAATAATTGCAAGCAGGCCAACAGCAATAAATTCTCTTTCCCTGATATCATAAATTAGATTTTCAACATCCCCTCCTTGATCAAACCGAAAATATATGGCGAAATGAATCATGGCATAAACAAACGACATTACACCAATCAGTCTGCGTAATTTAATAATCCAGTTCCAGTCAGCCAACCGCTTACCATAATTAGCTTTTATACTGCACATCAATATTGTTAGAAAATGGCGCAAAGGAGTGATACATAATGAAAGAACAAGCAAGACAAGAGCAGTCTTACCTGTCTTACCGGTAAGGCGCGCAAGAGGATCTGATCCTAGTGTTTCAGTATAAAACTCAAATATCAGCTGAGATAAAGGTAGCAGGGTTATTAGAAAAACAAGGAATTTTATTCTGGAAATATTTTTTGCTGGTTTTGCTAGAAATGAATAATCTGGCATAAATTAAAAATATTTTTTAAGATCCATTCCACGACACATATATGCTACTTGCTCAGCATAACCATTAAAAGGCAAGGTAGGCTTTTTGAATAGCTTGCCCAGTGGTGTTTCTCTACGCTGATCCCAGCGAGGATGAGCAATACCTGGACTTACATTTGCATAAAATCCATATTCATCCGGCACAGCAATACTCCAGCTTGTTTTTGGCTGTGTACTACGCAGCCGAATGTGTGTAATCGCCTTAGAGCTTTTGAACCCATATTTCCATGGAACTGCCAGGCGTAACGGCGATCCGTTCTGAGCTGGTAATTCTTTACCATACATCCCGGTTACTATCATAGTAAGTGGATGCATTGCCTCATCTATTCGCAAACCTTCCGTATAAGGCCATTGTAGCGTATCCTGCCTTTGTCCTATCATCTCCTCAGGTCTATATAGACTCACAAATTCAACATACCTGGCATTACTTGTAGGGATAGCCTTTTTAAGCAGCTCACAAAGAGAAAAACCATTCCACGGGACAACCATTGACCAGCCTTCTACACATCTTAACCTGTAGATACGTTCTTCTTCCGGAAACATCTTCAATATATCTTCAAACCCAATAGTAAAAGGCTTTTTAACCTCACCTTCAACTGTGATATTCCATGGGTGGGTCGTCAGCTCTTTTGCAAGATGAACCACCATTTTTTTATTCGTGGTAAACTCATAGTAATTGTTATAGCGGGTGGAGAATCTTTCTGGAGTGACATCACCTTTTATTTGCCCAGAGACATATGGGAGACATGCTTCCTTTGCTAATAATCTTCTACCAGAAACACCAATAAGGCCTGATGCCAACATCATTTTCAGAAAAAATCTACGCTGTTGATAACAAGCCTCATCAGTTATCTCTGAAGGAAGAATATCTTCGCCATGCAAGTAACTTTTTTT